>CANRLQ010000026.1 GCA_947631525.1 uncultured Bacilli bacterium
GAATCAGCAAGTATAAATGCAAGTACAAATATTGATTTAACTTCTTATGAAAAAATTGAATTCAAAGTAAATTAGAATAAAAGATAAGGTAAATCCTTATTTTTTTTCTTGACCAAAATTTAAATCCATATTATAATTAAATTAGTAAATAAAATTTACTAAATATATAATTTAAATGGAGGGATAATATGAATCAGAGTATGTTCTCCATTTTACTAGGAATAATAGGATTTTTTATTGGAATAATTGCAATGATTATTTTCAATTACATTAAAGTTTCTGCATCAGAAAAGAAGGCAAATAAAATATTAGAGATTGCTAAAAAAGAAGCAGAAAAAATAAAAAGGGATAATATTTTAGAAGCAAAAGAAGAAGTACATACATTAAAAGTTGAAACTGAAAAAGAAATAAAAGAAAAGAAAAATGAAATAAAAGAAGCTGAAGAAAGATTATTATCTCGTGAAAGTAGTATCGATAGACGAGATGAAATGATTCAAAATCGAGAAAAATTGTTAGAAAATAAAGAGAATAATTTAATTGATAAACAAAAAGAAATCCAAGAAGAACAAGTAAAAGTGGAAGAAATAAAAAATCAACAACTTCAAGAATTAGAAAAAATATCTGGTTTATCTAAAAAAAGTGCCAGAGAAATGGTGTTAAAAAAAGTAGAAGAAATGATGAATTTAGAAATAGCATCATATATTAAAGAACGCGAATCAGAAGCTAAATTAGAAGTAGATAAAAAAGCCAAAACAATGCTTGTTTCATGTATGCAAAAATATGCTAGTGATGTGGCAAATGAACAAACTGTAACTGTTGTTGAATTACCTAATGATGAAATGAAAGGTAGAATAATAGGTAGAGAAGGAAGAAATATTAGAACGATAGAAGCAGTAACAGGAGTTGATTTAATAATCGATGATACTCCAGAAGCTATAGTTTTATCATCATTTGATCCATTTAGAAGAGAGGTTGCTAGAGTAACACTTGAAACTCTTATAAAAGATGGGAGAATTCACCCAACGAGAATAGAAGAGTTATATGATAAAACAAATAAAGAAATGAATGTTAAAGTTAGAGAATATGGAGAGTCAGCATTGTTTGATTTAGGTATTACTAAAGTGGATGCTGAATTAGTAGAATTAATAGGTAAACTTCATTTTAGAACAAGTTTTGGTCAAAATGCTTTAATGCATTCAATCGAAGTTGCAAATATATCTGGTTTGTTAGCAGCAGAGTTAGGTGAAAATACAACCTTAGCTAAAAGAGCTGGACTTCTTCATGATATAGGGAAAGCTGTTGATCATGAAATAGAAGGTAGTCATGTTACGATTGGTAGTGAAATTGCTAAAAAATATAAAGAATCAGATATTGTAATAAATGCTATTGAATCACATCATGGTGACACAGAAGCAACAAGTATTATATCAGTCATAGTAGCAATAGCAGATGCATTGTCAGCTTCTCGTCCAGGAGCTAGAAGTGATTCATTAGAAAATTATGTAAAAAGATTAAAAGATTTAGAGAATATTGCAAATAGCATTGAAGGTGTAGATAAATCATATGCTGTTCAAGCAGGTAGAGAAGTTAGAGTTATTGTTAAACCTGAAGAAATAGATGATTTAGGAAGTTATAAGGTAGCACGTGATATAAAAACAAAAATTGAAAATGAACTTCAATATCCAGGTACAATAAAAGTAACAGTTGTAAGAGAAACAAGAGCAGTAGAAGAAGCAAAATAGACTTTTTAAAGTCTATTTTTGTATGTTAATTTATAAAATTATAGACAAGAAAAAATGTTCGTGATAAAATTAAACATAGAGGTGATAAGATGAATAGAATAATAATGCATATCGATGTTAACAATGCTTTCTTATCATGGACTGCTTTAGATTTATTAAATAAAGGATATAAATATGATATTAGAAATAGTTACGCAGTAATAGGTGGCGATGAAAAAAAAAGAAGTGGTATTGTTTTAGCTAAAAGTAATTCAGCTAAAAAATTAGGAATAGTAACAGGAGAAACACTATACAGTGCTAGAAATAAATGTAAAATATTAAAAACTTATCCACCTAATTATCAATGGTATCAAGAAATGTCAAAAAAACTATTTAATCTTTTAAGTAAATATACAGATGATATCGAAATAGCTTCAATAGATGAATGTTATCTAGACTATACAAAAATAAAACATATATATGGTGATGAAGTAAAATTTGCTCATAAAATAAAAAAAGAAATATATGATACTTTAAAATTTACAGTTAATATAGGAATTGCCAATAATAAATTATGTGCCAAAATGGCTAGTGATTTTGAAAAACCATATAAAGTACATACATTGTATGATTATGAAATTAAAACAAAAATGTATCCACTTTATATAGGTGATTTATTTGGAATAGGTAAAAAAACAGTTCCTAAATTAGAAAAATTAGGAATAAAAACAATTGAAGATTTAGCTAATTATGATGAATTAAAATTAGCTAAATACTTTAAAAATCAAGCAATTAAAATGATTAATAGTGCTAAAGGAATAAATAATGAACCAGTTAAAAAAGAAAGAGATGAAAGAAAGTGTTTAAGTAATGAAACTACTTTAAGTCATGATTTAACTGATAAATTGGAAATATATGATATTTTAAATAAAATATCTGATAATTTAGCTCGTGCACTTCGAAAAGAAGAAAAATATGCTAATGTTGTTGAAGTACATCTAAAGGATAATATGTTTAAAAAATTTTCCCATCAAAAAAAATTGAATAATGCGACTAATTTAACAAATGAAATATATGAAGCATCAAAAGAATTACTAAATGAAATGTATAATAATGAACCAATTAGATTAATTGGTATTAAATTGGACAAATTAGTAACAAAAAGTAACCATCAAGTATCTTTATTCGAACAAGTAGAAAATAGAGAAGATGATTTAAAATTAGAAAAAACAATTGATCAATTACAAGAAAAATTTGGTTCTAAAATAATAACAAGAGCTAATGTAAAGGGTAATGAAATAAAAAAGAAATATTAAAAAAAAACAAATTGTGATATACTTATTAAAGAAAGTAGGTTTTTATGAATAGCGAAATAATAAAGAATATAAGTTTAGATTTAAATATAACAGAATCACAAGTAGAAAAAACATTGACTTTACTAAGTGAAGGAAACACAATTCCATTTATAGCTAGATATCGTAAAGAAGCAACAGGAGCTTTAGATGAAGAAAAAATAAGAAGTATAAATGAAGTATATGAATATCAAGTAAATTTACTTAAAAGAAAAGAAGATGTTATTAGATTAATCGATGAAAAAGGTTTAATGACAGATGAGTTAAAAAATAAAATTATGGCTGCAACTAAATTAGTAGAAGTAGAAGATTTATATAGACCATATAAAGAAAAGAAAAAAACAAAGGCAACAGATGCAATTAATAATGGACTAGAACCATTAGCTAAAATGATTATGTCTTTTCCAACTAAAGGTGATATAGATTTATTAGTAGCAAATTATATAAATGATAAGGTAAAAACAAAAGAAGAATGTATAGAAGGAGCAATGTATATAATTGCTGAATGGATAAGTGATAACGCTTATTATCGTAAATGGATTAGAAACTATACATATAGAAATGGTATGATTTTTTGTAAAGTAAAAAAGGAAAATTCTGATGATAATAAAGTTTATGAAATGTATTACAACTATAGCGAAAAAGTAAAAGAAATAAAACCTCATAGAATACTTGCTATTAATAGAGCTGAAAAAGAAAAAGTAATAACTGTAAATATTGATATTAATACTGATGAAATAATACAATTTCTAGAAAGTAAATTAATCAAGAATGATAAAAGCTTTGTAGTAGAAATTGTAAAAAATGCTATTAAGGATAGTTATAAAAGATTAATTTCTCCATCAATTGAAAGAGAGATTAGAAGTGATTTAAAAGAAAAAGCTGAAGAAGTTGCAATTAATAACTTTGGTAAAAATTTAGAAAATTTATTATTACAACCACCAATAAAAGAAAAAATCGTTTTAGCTTTTGATCCAGGATTTATTAATGGATGTAAAATAGCTGTTGTTGATAAAAATGGTAAATATCTAGATTCTACAGTTATAAAACCATTTTTAAAAAATATAAATGCTGAAGAGATAAAAAAATGTAAAGAAAAAATTGTAAATTTAGTAAAAAAATACAATGTAGATATAATTGCAATAGGTAATGGAACAGCATCAAGAGAAAGTGAAAAATTTTGTAGTGAACTTATAAAAGAATATTCTTTAAATTGTAAATATATTATTGTATCAGAAGCAGGTGCTTCTATTTATAGTGCATCTAAGTTAGCTATAGAGGAATTTCCTGATTTAGAAGTAGAAAAAAGAAGTGCTGTAAGTATTGGAAGAAGATTACAAGATCCTCTATCAGAATTAGTTAAAATACCTCCAGAAGGAATAGGAGTAGGACTTTATCAACATGATGTGTCTAGTAAAGATTTAAAAGAAAGCTTAGATTTTGTTGTTACTAAAGCAGTTAATAGTGTTGGAGTTAATATAAATACAGCTTCTACATCTTTGTTAAAATACATTTCAGGATTAACAAAAAAGAATATTGAAAAAATAATTGAATATAGAGAAAAGAATGGGAAAATAAATTCTAGGGAAGAAATAAAGAATAAAAAAATTTTAACCGATAAAACATATGAACAAGCAATTGGTTTTCTAAGAATTACTGATGGTAAAAATATTTTAGATCAAACAAGTATTCACCCTGAAAGTTATAGTACTACTTTAAAACTATTAGAACTATTAAATTTAAAAATAGAAGATATTGGTAGTGATGTATTAAAAGAAAAAGTAGATAATATAGATACAGAAAAATATTCTAAATTATTAAATACCGATATATATACATTAAATGATATAATTAAATCTTTAATAAGCCCTAAATTAGATCCTCGTGATGAAATGCCTCAACCTCTTTTAAAAAGTGATGTTTTAGAAATAAAAGATTTAAAAATTGGTATGAAATTACAAGGAACAGTCAGAAATGTTGTTGATTTTGGAGCATTTATTGACA
Organism: uncultured Bacilli bacterium; assembly: GCA_947631525.1. Lineage (GTDB taxonomy): Bacteria > Bacillota_I > Bacilli_A > RF39 > UBA660 > OMSK01. The sequence goes on from CANRLQ010000026.1 coordinate 5,078, forward strand.
TAGGCTTACATAATGATGGATTGGTTCATATATCTAAAATAACAGATAAATATATTAAACACCCTAATGAAGTACTAAGTGTAGGGGATATAATTGATTGTTATGTAGATGATATTAATATTGAAAAAGAAAAGGTTTCTCTAACTTTATTAAAAAACGATAATTAAAAAGTCAAAATTAATTTGACTTTTTTTGTATTTCTATTAAATAAGGAGCTACTTCATTATCAGTATTTCTATAAATATTAATTTTATTGTTTATAGTTTTTAGAAATTTATTTATTTCATTGTTTTCTTTTAACCCTTCTTCATGACCTTTATATATAACAATTAAAATTCTTCCTTTATCATTTAATAATGGTAAAGCTTTTTTTATAGAATCGATTGTTGTTACATAATTAGTTGTAATATTTTTATCACCGTTTGGTAAATAACCTAAATTATATAAAACTAAACTTATTTTATTTTTATAATCACTTAGATGAATATCGATATTAGAATGACTATCATTAATCAATGTATAATTATTATAATTGACTAACAAATTAGAAGTTCTTTTTATTGCTTCTTTTTGAATATCAAATCCAAAAACATGACCTTTTTTAGTAATATTTGCTAAAAATAAAGTATCATTACCATTTCCAATTGTTGCATCAACGACAATATCTTTTTCCTTTATATTTTTTTCAATAATTTGTCTTACCTTATTTAAAATTGATAAATTAAATCCTTGATATGTATTTCTTCTAACTAATTCTTTATCTATTTCATTTAAAACACCAAATTTTTTTAATGTCCAACTTGGTTCTATGAGTTCATCTTCTTTAGGATCACCTGTAATTCTATTAATAACGATTTCCGGTTTTAAATTTTCTAATTGATCACAAACAATATCAACATATTGTTCTTTTGATAATATATTAAATTTTTCTTTATTATAAATTTTTGCTAATTTAGTGTTTTTTAAAATATGCAACATATGAATTTTAATACCTTGAATATCTAATTTGTTTAAATATTTTGCTGTTTCAATCATCATTTCTTTTGTTTCATAAGGAAGGCCATTTATAATATGGACAACAACATTTATATTTCTCTTACGTAATTTTTTAACACATTCATTAAAACATTCAAGAGAATGACATCTATTAATAAAAATAGAAGTTTTTTCATGTATAGTTTGAAGACCTAATTCAACAGTTAAAAAAGTTCTTTTATTTAAATCACTTAAATAATCTAAACATTCATCACTTATACAATCAGGTCTTGTAGCAATATTAAGACCAATAACATTATCCAATTTTAAAATTGGTTCAAACTTTTCTTTTAGTATAGAAACATCTGCATAAGTATTACTGTGTGCTTGAAAATATCCAATATATTTACTGTTTGGCCATTTTTTCAATAAGACATTTTTAACATAATTAAATTGGTCAATTAGATTATCTGTTTGTTTACCAGCAAAATCACCACTACCTAAATTAGAACAATATATACATCCTCCAGTACCAACTGTACCATCGATATTTGGACATGTAAAACCAGCATTTAAACTAACTTTAAAAACTTTAGAATTGAATTTAGTTTTATAAAAATAATTTAATGTATGGTATCTTTTGTTATCCATAGAATACTTAAAATCCATAAGACCACCATAATTAATTATAGCAAAAATAATTGATTATGGTTAAATTATTATAAAAAATTGTTAAAATTTAACAAAAGTCTTTATAATTTAAAATAAGTTTGGTATAATTAAATAGGAGGTTATGATATGAAAAAGAATAATTTATTAAAGACTATAGCAATTTTATTTTTTGCATATGTAGTACTAAGTTGGATTATTCCAGGTGGGACATTTTCAGAAGGACAATTAACAAAAACTGGGACTTCACCATTAGGTATTGGTGATATCTTTATCTATCCAATATCAACATCTATTACATCAATCTTTGTATTAATTGGTGTATGTATCTTATTAATAGGTGCTTTATATGGTGTAATGAATGCAACAGGAGCTTACAAAAAATTAGTAGAAGGTTTAGCATTAAAATTTAAAGGTAAAGAAAAATCATTCTTAGTAATTTCAATTTTAATGTTTGCAATTTTATCTTCACTAACAACACTTTATTTACCATTATTTGTATTAGTACCATTATTTGTAGCTGTTATTTTATCATTAGGTTATAATAAAATGACTGCATTACTTTCAACAGTAGGAGCTATATTAGTTGGTATGATAGGTACAACTTATGGTTATAATACTGGTGGATATAATTACATTAATTATTTCTTTGAATTAGGTATTAATTCTAATATTATTTACAAAGTTGCTTTATTTGTATTAGTAACAGTAGTATTATTAGTATTTGTAATTAAAACTAGTAAATTAGAAGTAGTTAAAAAGAAAACAACTAAAAAAGAAACAAAGAGTGAAACAAAGAAAACAACTAAAAAAGAAGTAAAAGAAGATACACAAAAAGTTTTAATACCACTTTATGATGAAAAACAAAAAGGAAGTAAAAAAGCAACTGGATTAGTTATTATTTTAGCTTTAACAGTTATTATATCTTTAGTTTCAATGTTTAATTGGGCAGGAGCTTTAGGAGTTGAAAAAACTTGGTTTGATACTGTCTACACAAAAATAACAGAAGTAAAATTAAACGGATATCCTATATTTGCTAATATATTAGGTTCAATCAATCCATTTGGATATTGGTCAAATTATGAATTTGCTATGTTATTAATGATTTCTATTTTATTAATAGGATTAATCTATAACTTAAAATGTAGTGATTTATTTGAAGCAGTAAAAAATGGTATGAAAGAAATGATACCTGTAGCTGTAGTAGTAATATTCGCAAATGTATTATTGTTAATTGTAAATAGTGTAGATGCAACATTCTTCCCAGTAGTAGCAAATGCATTATTTGGTGTAACTAAAGGATTAAATGTTATTACAATGTCTTTAATATCTGGAATTGGTTCAATAATGTTTAGTGATTTTCCATACTTAATGAACGCCTTATATGATCCTATAAAATCATTATATACTGATACATATTCAATTGCTGTAGTTATAATGCAAGCAATTTATGGATTCGTTATGATGATTGTTCCAACTAGTGTAATCTTAGTAGCAGGACTTTCATATTTAGACGTTTCTTATAAAGAATGGTTAAAAAATAACTGGAAATTATTAGTTTCATTACTAATAGCTATATTAATCGTATCAATTATTATGATATTAGTTTAAGGGTTAAAAACCCTTTTCTTTTTTTTATACAATTATTGTGATAAAATGTTATTGAGGGATATTATGAATTATAAAATAGGTGAATATAATTGTAATGTAGTAATTGAAAAGAAAAATAACAAAAATACTTATATAAGAGTAAAAGAAAATAATACTATATTAATAACAACAAATTATTTAACTACTAAAAGACAAATAATCAATATTATTAATGATAATAAAGATTTTATTTTAAGAAATTTAAAATTACAAGAAAAAAAACAATTAAAAGAACAAAAGTTTTTTTACTTAGGTAAATATTAGGTAATAATATATATATAGAAAATGAGGATAAACTAAATAAATGGTTAAATAAAAAAATAAAAGAAATATTTAAAGAAGAATTAGATATAGTTTATAGTAAATTTGAAGAAGTTATTCCTTATCCCAAATTGAGAATAAGAAAAATGAAAACAAGATGGGGTGTTTGTAATAAAAAAGATATTGTAATCACTTTGAATTCTGAATTAATTAGGTATGATATAAGTAAACTAGATTATGTTATTATTCATGAATTATCGCATTTTATTCACTTTAACCATTCTAAATCTTTTTGGAATTTAGTGAGTAAATATTGTCCAAATTATAAACAAATAAAAAAAGAATTAAAAGAATAATTGACTTTATTTAATAAAATTATTATAATTATTTATGTAAAAGCAATGAACAAGAGGAGTAATTATATTTTTATTTAAAGAGAGTTAGTGATTGGTGGAAACTAATAATAAATTATAATGAAGGTAGCTTGGGAGCTTAATATCTAAGTAAATAGGATATTACGTAATTATGCGTTAAATAAAAGAGGTAATTTTTAATTACAAATTAAGGTGGTACCACGTAAAACACGTCCTTATATGGATGTGTTTTTTATATTTTAAAGAGAGGATTGATATTATGTTAGATAAAAAGTATATTGCAAATGAAAAAGAAGAAAAATGGTTAAATTATTGGAGAGATGAAAAAATATATGAATTTAAACCAGATCAAAGAGAAGTTTATTCCATTGATACTCCACCACCAACTGTTAATGGAAAAATTCATATTGGACATATTTTTTCTTATTCTCAAACAGAAATGATTGCTAGATATAAAAGGTTAAGAGGATATAATATATTTTATCCATTTGGTTTTGACGATAATGGATTACCTAGTGAAAGATTAGTAGAAAGAGAACAAGGTAAAAAGGCTCATGAAATTGGAAGAGAAGCTTTTTCTAAACTATGTTATGAAACAACAGATAAATATGAAGCGGAATTCCAAGAATTATTCAGTAAGTTAGGAGTAAGTACAGATTGGAATATTCATTATAAAACAGTAAGTCCATCAACTATTAAAATAAGTCAATTATCATTTTTAGATTTAATTGAAAAAGGACATTGTTATCATAAAGAGAGTCCAGCTTTATGGTGTAATGAATGTTTGACTTCTATTGCTCAAGCTGAATTAGAAACTAAAACAATTAAAACAACATTTAATTATATTACATTTAAAACCGTTGAAGATAATGAAGAATTTATAATTGCTACGACTAGACCTGAGTTATTACCTGCTATTGTATGTGTATTTGTAAATCCAAATGATGAAAAACACAATCATTTAATTGGTAAAACTGCACATATACCTGTAATAGATGTAAATGTACCAATTATGGCAGATGAAAAGGTTGCTATTGACAAAGGTACAGGAATAGTTATGTGTTGTACTTTTGGGGATCAAACAGATATTGAATGGTGGAAAAAATATAACTTACCATTAAAATATATTTTTACAGACAATGGAAGAATTATTGATGAAGTTCCAAATTATGGTGGAATGAAAATAAAAGAAGCTAGAAAACAAATTATCGAAGATTTACAAGCAGGTGGGTATGTAGTTAAAATTGAAGAATTAGAACATGAAGTTCAAACACATGAAAGATGTGGAAAAGAAGTAGAATATTCTGTAATGAAACAATGGTTCATAAATATAATGGATCATAAAGATGATTTTATAAAAATAGGTAATGATATCAAATGGTATCCAGAATATATGCATTCTAGATATGAAGAATGGGTAAATAATATTGCTTGGGATTGGTGTATTTCAAGACAAAGATATTTTGGTGTACCATTTCCTGTATGGTATTGTAAAAATTGTGGAGAACCAGTATTTGCTAGAAAAGAAGATTTACCTGTTAATCCTCTTGTTGATAATCCTAAAATTAGTGAATGTCATCATTGTAAGTGTAAAGAATTTATACCAGAAACAGATGTTATGGATACATGGGCAACATCTTCAGTGACACCTTTAATTAATATGCGATATGGTGAAAAAGAAAATTATGAAGATTTATTAAAACCAATGAGTATTAGAACAAATGCTTCTGAAATAATAAGAACATGGGATTTTTATACTATTGTGAAAAGTTTTTATCATTTTGGGCAAAAGCCATGGGATAATGTTATGATTTCAGGATTTGTAATGGCAGATAAAGGAGAAAAAATTAGTAAATCAAAAGGTAACAGTAAAGTAGAACCTATTGATTTAATAAATAATTATTCAGCTGATGTTATTCGTTATTGGGCAGGTTCTGGAAGACTTGGAACTGATATAGTATTTAGTGAAGAAACTTTACTTAGAGGTAAGAAATTAGTAAATAAAATATGGAATGTTTCTAAATTTATTGAAATGCATTTACAAGACTATGAAGATAAAGAATTTGAAGATTATGAATACATTGATAAATGGATATTAGGAAGTTTCCAAGAAATGGAAAAAGGATTTATTAATTACCTTGAAGACTATGAAGTAGGAATATAGAAATAGTAAAACATAGATTATATAGACCTGAGGAATTTGGAGAAATACCAAGATATTCAGGACAAAAAACAGTTTATACAATACTTTATAAATTATTACAAGACTTTAGTATTTTCTTCCCATTTATCACAGAAGAAATATATCAAGAGTTATATCATGATAATAAATCAATCCATTTAACTGAAATTAAACCATTAACATTTAATTTTGATAAAGAAATAAAAAATGGTGATATTATTGTTGAAATTATTAGTCAATCTAGAGGTGAAAAATCAAATCAAAATGTTTCATTAAAAACACCTATAAAGAATTTAGATTTAAGTTTAAATAAAGAATTAAAAAATGCTATGGAATTATCAATAAAAGATTTTAAAGCAACTTTATTTATAGAAAATTTAAATATAGAAGAAGTAGAAGAAAATTATTCTATTAATAAAATAGAATTAAATTTAGATAGTGATAAATAAAATTAGAAAAATAAAATTTTTTCTAATTTTTTCAGAGTGTAGACAAACCCCTAGATTTTTTCTAAGGATTTTCTTATGTATAAATTTTTTTACTATA
>CANRLQ010000027.1 GCA_947631525.1 uncultured Bacilli bacterium
AAAAGCAAGAATATGAAATTATTGCTGTATTTTTATCAAAAGTATATAGAGTAAATGATCAAGTGTTTAAATATTATAAATTTTATGGAAATCAAACAGAAGAATCATATAACAATTATATTACAAATATTAAAAAGTTATCTTTATATGATATTCCTCTTTCAGCTACTTATCCAGAAGAATTAATTACTTTATCAACTTGTGAATATTCACAAGAAGATGGACGTTTAGTTGTTGTTGCAAAAAGAATTAGTTAAAAAATAAGTGTAGTATTTTATCATACAAGTAATTTAAATTAAAAAGTAATAAATTTTTAAATCAACTAGTAAATTTACTAAATAAAATAATAGAATTTAAGTTCTATTTTTTTATACTAAAAATATTTATGTAATTTTTAAAGATAAATAATATTTTTATTGCTTTTAAATTGCATTTAACTCTTGAAGTAATAATAAGTAAAAAAATATTTGACATTTTAATTAAAATGTGATAAAATTGAAAACCGTGCAGTGCAAATTAAATAAATTTAACAAAATAATGTAACAAAATTAAATATATAACATATTATATTGATGGAGGAAAACTATGGAACAAAATATTATAATTGAAAAAGCGATGTATATTGTTAAAAATAAGGATAAATTACTTAATAATATGGCAACAATTAAATATGAACTATTTTCATTGTTGAATAGTAATAATTCTATTGAGAATGATGAAAACTATTTGAAAATAGAAAAAACATTAAAAAATAGTGATAATAATTTATCATTTATGCAAAATGATGCTTATTATGTAATATATGCTTTAGCTTCTTTTATCGATAGATTATCTATTGATGAAACTAGTAAAAAACAAGCAAAAGAAAGATTATTTAAATATATTGAATGTTTAAAGATAATGGATTTAGAAAAACAAAAACAAAATAATCAAAATATGAATTATCTTTCAAAAAAAGAATTAAGAATGGTTATATAAATTTTGCCATTTTCTTTTTTTTTTGTTATAATTTATAAAGGTGATTTAAGTGAGTAACGTATTAAAAAAAATATATGATTATACATTAGAAGAGATAATGGGAACAAGATTTGAAAGATACGCTAAAGAAATAATATTAGATAGAGCTTTACCTGATGTTAGGGATGGTTTAAAACCTGTTCAAAGAAGAATCTTATATGCTATGTATAGGGATAGAAATACTTATGAAAAAGCTCATAAAAAATCAGCAACAGCCGTTGGGAATGTAATGGGACATTATCATCCACATGGTGATTCAAGTATTTATGATGCTATGGTAAGAATGAGTCAATGGTGGAAGACAAATACACCTTATATTGATATGCATGGTAATAATGGTTCTATGGATGGTGATGGAGCTGCTGCTATGCGTTATACTGAGGCTAGATTATCTAAAATAAGTAATGAGTTGCTTAAAGATATTGATAAAGATACAGTTGAAATGACATGGAACTTTGATGATACATTAAAAGAACCAACAGTCCTTCCAGCTAAATATCCTAACTTACTTGTTAATGGAGCAAATGGTATAAGTGCTGGATATGCAACTAATATTCCAACACATAATTTAGGTGAAGTTATAGATGCTACTATAAAAAGAATAGATAGTCCTAATTGTCATTTAGACACTATTTTAGATATTGTTAAAGGTCCAGATTTTCCAACTGGTGGAGTTGTAGAAGGTAAACAAGGAATAATCGATGCTTATACTACTGGAAAAGGTAGAATAATAATAAAATCAAAATTAGAATTTGTTAAAAATAGTGGTAAAGAACAAATTATTATTACTGAATTACCTTTTGAAGTTAATAAAGCTAATTTAGTAAAAAGAATAGATGATATAAGAATAGATAAAAAAATAGATGGAATTGCTGAAGTTCGAGATGAATCAGATAATGAAGATCCTATGCGTATAGCAATTGATCTAAAAAAAGGAGCCGATAAAGAGCTTGTTTTAAATTATTTATTAAAAAATACTGATTTACAAATATCATATAGTTTTAACATGGTTGCTATTGTTAATAGAAGACCAATGACAATTGGAATATTACCAATGTTAGATGCTTATATATCACATCAAAAAGAAGTAATTACTAGAAGAACTAATTTTGATTTAGAAATGGCTAAACGCGAATTACATATTGTTGATGGTTTAATTAAAGCACTAAGTATATTGGATAAAGTTATTAAAACAATAAGAGCTAGTAAAAATAAAAGTGATGCTAAAGAAAATTTAATAAAAGAATACGAATTTACAGAAAAACAAGCAGAAGCTATTGTTATGTTACAACTTTATAAATTAACAAATACAGATGTAACAGAATTAGAAGAAAGAAAGAAAAATTTAAATATTATTATTAAAGGTTTAGAAGCAATATTAAGCGATGAAAATAATTTAAAAAATGTTATGAAAGAAGAACTTAGAAAAATTAAGAAAGAATATGCAACTGAAAGAAAAACTGAAATAAAAGATGAAGTAACTGAAATCAAAATTGATACAATGAAAATGTTACCTAAAGAAGATTGTATTGTTGTGGTAACAAAACAAGGTTACTTAAAAAGAGTTTCTTTAAGAAGTTATGACGAAGAGTCTGATACTTTAGTTAAAGATGGAGATTATGTAATTGGTAAATATAAAATGAATACTTTAGATACATTGCTTTTATTTACTGATTTTGGTAATTATTTATATATTCCTGTTCATGAAATACCTGATTTGAAATGGAAAGAATTAGGAAAACATGTAAGCAATATAAAAGGAATATCATCTGATGAATCAATTATAAAAAGTTTACCAGTTTATGATTTTAATGATCAAATAATTGTTACTATATTTACTAAAAATGGAATGGTAAAAAGAAGTAATATAATTGATTTTAAAGTTCAAAGATATTCAAAAACAATTACCGCTATTAAATTAAAGGATGATGATAAGGTGGTTGATGTTTCTACATCATCAGGTCCATATGTATTTATATGTACTAACAATGGATATGGATTAACTTATAATGTAGATGAAATACCAATTACTGGATTAAAAGCAAGTGGTGTAAAATCTATAAATTTAAAAAATGATTTTGTTGTATCAGGTATGTTGTATAATGATGATATGGAATATTTAACTGTTATTACTAGAAAAAATACAGGTAAAAGGATTAAATTACAAGAATTTGAAAAATCATCTAGAGCTAGAAAAGGTGTACAAATAGTAAGAGAAGTGAAAACTAATCCATATTATATTTTAAATACATTTATAATAAATTATAAAGAACAATTAGGAATAAAAACAATTGATGGTAATATTGACTATTTAAAGATAACTGAACTTCCAATAAATGATAGATATGCAACAGGAACAAATATATCTAAATTAGATATTGAATCTGCCTTTGCAATTCCTAAATTAATCGATAAAGATTTTAAAGAAAATAAAGAAGAAATACCAAAAGAAAATATTTCTTTAGAAAATGTTGATAAGCAAATTCTTACTATTGATGATTTTTTAGATGAAATAGAAAAGAATAATTAATGTTGTAATATAGAATATATTTTAGTATAATGATATTGTTTAGAAAGGATGATTATTTTGTTAGCAGATGTTTTATTAGTATTATTAGGTTTAGTAATAGGAGCTATTTTAGGATTTTTCTTAGCACGTAACTTTATGAAAAAATATATGAAAAAAAATCCACCAATTAATGAACAAATGATTAAAGCAATGATGAGTGGGATGGGTAGAACACCAAGTCAAAAACAAGTAAATCAAATGATGAAACAAATGACTAAATATATGGATTAATTATTTAATTTATTAAAAAATTAATAGCAGAGTAAAAATCTGCTATTTTTATGTAAATATGTAAATAAAAAGGAAAAAAATATAAAAACTTCTTTTTTCCTTTGGAATAGACTTAAAATAATGATATAATAATAATGGTGATTATATGTTTACATATGATGATATAAAAATAAATTATGTTAGATATGGGAATAAAAAAGGTAATACACTTGTTTTTTTACATGGTTGGGGTCAAAATATTGAAATGATGAAACCGATTGCTGATCCATTTTCAGAAACAAACGATATTCTTATAATTGATTTACCTGGATATGGAGGAAGCGAAGAACCTAAAAAAGTGTATACAGTATATGATTATGTAGATTGTATTAAAAGTTTAATTGAATTTTTAAAAATAAAAAATCCATCTTTAATTGGACATTCATTTGGAGGAAAAATCAGTTTACTTTATGCATCTAAATACGATGTTCATAAATTAGTATTACTTGCAAGTCCATTTAAAAAAGAAGTTACAAAATTATCTTTAAAAACTAAACTATTAAAAACAGCTAAAAAAGTACCAGTTTTAAATAAACTAGAGGGTTTTGCTAAAAAGCATATAGGTTCTACTGATTATAGAAATGCAAGTCCAATGATGAGACAAATATTAGTAGAAACAGTAAACTTAGATATAACAGAAGAAGTAAAAAAAATAAAAAGTTCTACTTTAATAATATGGGGAACATTAGATGAAGCTGTTGATGTTAAAAGAGCATATGAATTAGAACAGTTAATACCAGATGCAGGAATAGTATTATATGAAAATTGTACACATTATGCTTATTTAGAGAGACTTGGTCAAACTATTAAAGTTTTAAAAAATTTTTTGGATTAAGGAGTGAAAATTATGTTGATAAAATTTTTAGTATCTTTATTACCTCTTACAATTTATATCTTTTTGAAATCAAGAAAATCATTACATATGTTACAACAAAATTGGTATAATGATGGTAATCGTTATGTTAATTGGATTTTTGAAAATAAAAAGCAAGTTTTTTATAATTTTGATTTATTATTTATTATATTTATATGTGGTATATTTACATCAGAAATTACGATAATGACTATTTTTATAGTTTTTTATATGATAAGTGCTTTTATTTTTTTAAAAAAGATAAAAGGTGATCAAAATAAAAAACCTTTATCTTACACTAAAAGAGTAAAAAGATTACTTGTAACTGACTATTTAATTCATATTGCTGTTATTTTAATAATTAGTTTAATATTTCAAAATAGTATGATACCATGGTATTACTTAATAATAGGACTTATGATATATCTTAATTATTTTGTTATATTACTTGCTAATACAATTAATAAACCTATTGAAAAAGCAATTAATAATAGTTTTAAGAAAAAAGCTTTGAAAAAATTAAACTCAATGAATAATATGAAGGTTATAGGAATAACAGGAAGCTATGGAAAAACAAGTAGTAAAAATATTTTAAATGATATATTAAATGTAAAATATAATTCTTTTCCAACACCTAAAAACTTTAATACACCTTTAGGATTAATAATAACAATTAATAATTATTTAGATAAATTTAATGACTACTTTGTTGCTGAAATGGGTGCTTTTAAAAAAGGTGAAATACAAGAACTATGTGATTTAGTTCATCCTACTTATGGAATACTAACTAAAATAGGAACAGCTCATATGGACAGTTTTGGTTCACAAAAAAATATTCAAGAAGGTAAATTTGAACTTATCGAGTCATTACCAAAGGATGGAATAGGAATTCTAAATGGTGATGATGAATTACAAATGAGTTATAAATTAAAAAATAAATGCAAAATTGTTAAAATAGGAATTGATAATAAAGATGTAGATGTTAGAGCAACAAATATAAAAGTATCAAATACAGGAACAACTTTTGATTGTATCTTTAAAGGAGATAAAACTAAATATAAATTTGAAACTAAATTATTAGGGAAAGCCAATGTTTATAATATTTTAGCAGGTGTAGCACTTGGACATGAACTTGGCATACAAATAGATCAATTAATAATTGGTGTAAAAAAAGTAAATTCTGTTGAACACCGTTTAGAACTTAAAAAATATGGCAATATTAATATTATAGACGATGCATATAATTCAAATCCAATTGGTTCAAAAATGGCCTTAGATGTTTTAAAAATGATGCCAGGTAAAAAAATAGTTGTAACACCAGGTATGATTGAAATGGGTAGTGAACAAGATAAAATTAATGAAACATTTGGTGAACAAATAGCTACAAGTTGTGATGAAGTAATATTAGTAGGTGAAAAACAAACAAAACCAATTTATCAAGGATTAAAAAACAAGAAATTTAATGAAAAAAATATTCATATTATAAATGATGTTAAATTAGCTTTTCCATTAATGCAAAAGTTACAAGATAAAGAAACTTATGTATTATTAGAAAACGATTTACCAGACATATTTAATGAGAAGTAGAAAGAGTGATAAGATGAAAATAAAAGTTGGAGTAATATTTGGTGGCGATTCTGTTGAACATGAAGTTAGTATTATAACTGCTGTTCAAGCAATGGAAAATATAGATCAAGAAAAATATGATATAGTACCAATTTATATAACAAAAGATAGAGTATGGTATACAGGTAAAATGTTAATGCAAATGGATATATTTAGAGAATTTGATAATTTGAAAAAATATGCTAATAAAGTAACATTGACTAAAATTGATGAAGAATTTTGTTTATTAAAAACAACAGGATTATTTAGAAAAGTGGTAGATAAAATAGATATTGCTTTTCCAATTGTTCATGGAAAAGGTGTAGAAGATGGGTCATTACAAGGTTATTTAGAAAGTATAGGAATTCCATATGTTGGGTCAAGTATCCTTGGTTCAGCTTTAGGACAAGATAAAATAGTTTTAAAACAAGTTTTAGATAGTTACAAAATACCTAATCCAAAATATGTATGGTTCTATGATACAGAATTCATAGCAAATAATGATGAAATAATTAAAAATATTGAAAAATTAAAATATCCTGTTATTGTAAAACCTGCTAGATTAGGAAGTAGTGTAGGTATAAAAGTTGCTAAAAATAAGGAACAATTAATAAAAGCAATTGAAGAATCTATCAAATATGATAACAAAATATTAGTTGAGGCAATGGTTAAAAATTTACAAGAAGTTAACTGTGCTGTTTTAGGTAATTATGAATATCAAGAAACAAGTTCTATAGCTTTAATGAAAACAAAAAATGAATTTTTAACTTATGAAGATAAATATTTAAGTGGTGGAAAAGGTAAAAAAGGAATTAAAGGTTCAAAATCAGCTGGAATGTCTACTGGAGAATTTGAAATACCTGCTAAAATAAGCAATGAATTAACAGAGGAAGTAAAAAGATTAGCTAAAGAAACATTTAAGGTTCTAAATTTAAGTGGAGTAGCAAGAATTGACTTCTTAATTGATACTAAAGAAAATAAAATTTATGTTAATGAACCAAATACTATACCAGGTTGTTTATCATTCTATATGTTTAGTCCTCTAGGTAAAAATTATAAAACATTATTAGATGAGATGATAACACTTGCTATAAAAGATTATAAGAATGCTAGTAAAAAAATATCTTCTTTTGAAAGCAATATATTAAGTACATATAATGGTGGTTTAAAAGGTAAAAAAGGTAAAATTTAATTTTATCTTTTTTTTATATAAATTTATTAAAATAAATCAGAAATGATAAATTAGCATACAAATTTATCATTTTTGTTATAAATTTTTATCAAAAATTGCATATTATTAATTTGATTTATTTTTTAATTAATTGTATTATTTCTATGAGTTTCGGAAAGATCCCTTTCTTTAATATAAAATTTTTTTTCTTTTCTACTTTATTTCCGAAACTTTTAATTTAAAATATAATTTGTGATATAATTAAATAGTGGAGGTTAGATTATGCTATATAAATTAGTTAATGTATCAAAAATATATAAAAATATTACTAATGAAAATTATGCTTTAAATAAAGTAAATTTAGAAATTAAAGAGGGAGAAATAATTGTTATTTTAGGTCCTTCAGGTAGTGGGAAAAGTACCATGTTAAATATATTATCTGGTATAGACAATCCGACTAAGGGAAAAGTATATTTTGATAATAAACAGATTGATAAACTAAATGATAAACAATTGACTAATTATAGAAAAGATAATTTAGGTTTTATTTTTCAAAGTTATAACCTAGTATCTAATTTAACAGTAAAAGAAAATATTGAATTAGGTGGAGAATTATCTAAAAATTCACTTAAATTAAAAGAAATAGTTAAAGAAGTAGGACTATTACCATATTTAAATAAATATCCATATCAATTATCTGGTGGACAAATGCAGCGAGTGGCAATTGCAAGAGCTTTAGTTAAAAATCCCAAAGTTTTATTTTGTGATGAACCAACTGGAGCTTTAGATGAAGAAACAGGTAAAAATGTTTTAAAATTGCTTCAAGAAATAAATAAAAAATATAAAACAACAATGATAATTGTAACGCATAACCCATCTATTGCTTTAATGGCAAATACCGTTATAAAAATGAATAGTGGAGAAATAATAGATATTATAAAAAATAAAGAAGTAAAAAGTGCCTTAGATTTGAGGTGGGCTTAATGAAATTATTATTCTTAAATGCTTTAAAAGGATTAAGACATAAGAAAGTTCAAATGTTTGGAATAATTATAATGGTTATGTTATCAACTGCCGTTTATACGGGTATGAATAGTGCCATCGATAGACTAGAAAATAGATATTATAGTTATTTAGATGAACAAAATGTTGAAGATTTGAGTGTAGGTGTTAATATTGATTTAACTAAAGATATAACTAGCGATGATTTGGATAAAATGTTAAATACAAGTTTAAAAAATATTAACAAAGATGAAAGATTAGTCATAGAAAGTTATAGAAATCTTTTAAAACATCCAACTTTTAATGTAAATATAATTTATGCAACTAAAGCTATATTTGATAAATATGATGCCTTAAGTCAAATAGAAAAGAAAAAATTGGATGCGTTAACAGATAAATATGATTTTTATTATGAAAGAGAATTATCTAAAGTAGTTCAAGATGGAACAAAATTATTGAAAATAATACCATATAATAAAGATAAAAAAATAAATAAAGTTTACTTAGTTGATGGTAAATTGCCATCAAAAGAAAAAGAAATAACAATGCTTTCTAATTTTGCTAAAAAAAATAATTTAAAAATTGGCGATAATTATAAAATAAATAATGTTAATTATAAAATAGTAGGATTTACTAATGCGCCTGATTATGTCTATCCTTTAATATCAATGAGTATGCCAATATTTGATGAAAAAAACAATAATATTATTTATATTTATAAAGATAATTATGACAGTATAAGTGGTATAAATGATAATAGTTATGCATTAAAATATAATTTTAAAGTCAAAAGAAAATTTGAAATAACAGTTTCAAATGAAGAAGCAAATAAAAAACAAAGTACAGATCCAATGTTAAAAATATTTAATGAAAAAGATTCTATTGTTATGGATATGAATACAATTGTAAGAATATCAAGAATAGGAGCCTTACAACTTGAATTTGCATCTGATAGATTATTTGCTGAATACTTTTTATATTTACTTTTAGCTATATCTGTATTAATAATATTAGTTATAACTAAGAAAAGAATAGATGATGAAAAATTACAAATAGGTGTATTAAAATCGTTAGGATATAATAGATTTAGTATAGCTGTAAGTTATTTAGTATATCCAATATTAGGCTCTCTTATAGGTGGAATATTGGGTTATTTATTGGGAATTTTAGTTCATGAACCAATAGCGACTATTCTTAGAAGTTATTATTGTGTTCCACTTTCTAATTATAAAATAAATTTCGATTATTTAAAGACATCTATTTTAGTACCAATAGTACTATTATCAGTATTAAGTTATTTGATAGCTATATTTATGCTAAGAAAAAAGCCTCTTTCATTACTTAAAGAAGGAAGTAATTTAAAAGTTAATATTTTTAGTAAATTATTAAATAAATTAACAAAAATATTACCATTTAATCAAAGATTTAAATACTCTTTAGCTTTTCGTTCATTAGGTAAATTATTCATAGTAACAATTACATCATTTTGTACAGGTCTTTTAATAACTTTAATATTAATTGGTTATAATTTATTTAACAATATGATTGATAAATCATTTGATGGAATTAACTATAAATATATAGCTTATTCAGATGGTTTACATCAGTATAATGAAAAAGATAAATTATCAGATTATATATTAGGTGTAACATTAAATATAGATAAAATAACAAGTAAAGATAATCAAAATAAAAAAGTAAAAAAAGATGAAACATTAAGTATAAATGGTATTGATATTAATTCGAAATATTTTGAATTGTTAGATAAAAACAATAAAAATATTATCGATAAATTAAAAGATAAAAATGGAGCAATAATAAGTGTTAATGCTAAAGAAACATTAAAAATTGAACTTGGTGATAAAATAACTGTAAATTATAAAGATTTAGAATTTGAGTATACAGTAATTGGTTTTAATAATGATTATATGGGTTTAACTGCTTATGTTAATAGAGAAGGTTTAACTGAAAAATTAGGTATATCTAAAAATTCATATACTACTATTTATTCTAATAATAAAAAATATAAAAATATGGATAAATTAGATTCAGAAGAGGCTAAAACAATTAGTTACTTATTAAGTATTGATGATTTAAAAGCAAATATAGCAAAACAAATGGATAGATTCAATGGAAGTATTTATATTGTAATAGGTTTTGCTTCTATTATGACTTTAATAATCATAGCTGTAATTGCTAATATAGTAGTAGAAGAAAACAAAAAAACAATTTCCTTAATGAAAGTAATGGGATATGATAATAGGAGAATCAGTAAGATTGTTTTGAATATTTATACACCATTTATTATTTTAGCTTATATTATTTCAATACCAGTAATGATAAAAATATTAAAACTAATTGTAAAAGCATTAATTGGTGATATAGGAATTACTATTCCTATTGAAGCTGATCCAATGATTTCCTTTATAGGTTTATTAGGACTTTTAATTGCTTATTATATAGCAATTGCTATATCTAAAAAAGTGCTTAATAAAATTCCACTAGCCATTGCACTAAAAAGAGAGTAGGGATAATATGAAATTGATTGAAATTGAAAATGTTTATAAAACATATACATCTGGTAAAATAGGAAATCATGTTTTGAATGGAATAAATCTTTCTATTGAAGAAGGAGAAATTCTTGTTATTTTAGGTCCTTCTGGTAGTGGAAAAACAACTCTTTTAAATACTTTATCAGGATTAGATAAAATAAGTAGTGGTAGTATAAAATATAATGGAAAAAACATATCAAAATATAGTGATATTAAAATGACAAAGTTTAGAAAGAAAAATTTAGGTTTTATTTTTCAAACCTATAATTTATTAGAACATTTAAATGTTTATGAAAATGTTTTAGTTGGAGCTTCATTAGGTAAGAATAAAACTGATATCGATAAAATTATTGATACAGTAGGTCTTAAAAAACATAAACATAAATATATGTATCAATTATCTGGTGGGGAACAACAAAGAGTATCAATTGCAAGAGCATTAGCTAAAGAACCTACTGTAATGTTTTGTGATGAACCAACGGGAGCTTTAGATGAAAAAACTGGTAAAATAGTATTAAAATCATTAGTAGATGCAAATGAAAAATTGAAAACTACAA
>CANRLQ010000028.1 GCA_947631525.1 uncultured Bacilli bacterium
TAAATAAAATACTTGATTATAGAATGTTTATAAAACTTTATACAACTTATATTGAAGGACTTATCAATTGTATAGGTAGTGACAATAAAATTCATACAATTTACACTCAAGTATTGACAAGAACAGGTCGTTTATCAAGTGTAGAACCAAATTTACAAAATATTCCAATTAGAAATGAATATGGAAAATTAATTAGAAAAGCGTTTAAACCAAGTAAAGATTCAATTATTATGAGTGGTGATTACTCACAGATAGAACTTAGAATTTTATCACATGTTGCTGGTATTCAATCATTAATAGACGCTTTTAAAAATAATATAGATATTCATACTAAAACGGCAAGTGATATTTTTAAAGTAGAACCAGATTTTGTAAATTCTAATATGAGAAGAATAGCAAAAGAAGTTAATTTTGGAATTATATATGGAATAAGTAGTTTTGGACTTTCTGAAAATTTAAAAATTTCTAGAACTGAAGCAAAAGAGTTTATTAATAATTATTTAGAAACATATCCTGGTGTAAAAGAATATATGGATAGAACAATACAGCAGGCATATAAAGATGGATATGTAAAGACATTAATGAATAGAAAAAGAACAATTAATGAATTAAAAAATAGTAATTATTTAATTAGAAATAGTGGTGAAAGAATAGCTTTAAATACACCAATACAAGGAACTAGTGCAGATATAATTAAAAAAGCAATGGTTGATATTAAAAAGAGATTTAAAGAAGAAAAAATAAAATCAAAAATGATTATTCAAGTTCATGATGAATTAGTATTTGATACCTTAAAAGAAGAAAAGGAAAAAGTAATTGAAATTGTTACAGATTGTATGGAAAATGTTTGTAAATTAAATGTTCCTCTTAAAATTGACATTGAATATGGAGATGATTGGTATCAAGCAAAATAATGTTACAAAAGTGATGGGCGTTAGCATTTTTACAAATTTATTTTTATCAATTTTTAAAATTATTTCAGGTTTTCTGTTTAAATCAAGTTCTTTGATAGCAGATGGCATGCATTCTTTAAGTGACTTAATAACTGATTTCTTTGCTATAATTGGTAATTTAATTGCAAGAAAACCTGCTGATTATGAACATCCCTATGGTCATGGGAAAATTGAATATTTAACAAGTTTAGTAATAGGTTTTATTATTTTAATTGTTGGCTTTTCTGTTATCTATTCATCAGTAAACAAGGATGTTGTCATAGCTAATAAAATAGTAGTAGTTGTATCTTTAATAACAATAATTTTGAAATATCTATTATCAAACTATATAATAAAAAAAGGAATTAAATATAAAAATAATATCTTAATTGCTAGTGGTAAAGAGAGTAAAACAGATATAATTAGTTCTTTAGTTGTACTAGTATCTTCTATATTAATACAATTCAGTAATAGTATAGAAATACTTAAATATAGTGATATAGTAGCAAGTATTATAGTTGGAATATTTATTTTAAATGTTGGCTTTTCAGTTATTAAAGAAAATATAAGTATTATACTAGGTGAACAAGAAACAAATAGTATCTATTTAGAAAAATTAAAAAATCTAATTAAAAAAAATGATGGTATAATAGATATAAGTAAATGTATCGTTTTAAAATTTGGATATGCATATAATTTATCTTTAACTATTTTAATGGATTCTAATTTAACCTTTTTAAAAGCTCATGAAATAGTAGATGAAATAGAAAAGAAAATAAAGGAATTTGATGAACATATTGTGTATATAAATACACATATGGAACCTTATATTGAGGAGTGATAAAGTGAATGTTACAACGATGAAAGAAGCAATATTAATAAGTTTAGAAAAATATGGATATGATATAAATAATAAGAAAATAATGAAAAAAATAATTAATAGTGCCTTAATGGGAGATGCTAAATATTTTACAAGACATAATGGTGCACGTGATTTTATATTAGGTCAAGGTAAAGAAAACATTTTAAAAGAATTAAGAGGATATTCTGATTCAAACGATTTAAATGTTTTAATTGATACATATATTGAAAATATGTTTAAAAAACAAGAATTTGAGGCTGATTTAAAAAGAGTTTTTAAAGTAATAAAATCATTAAATTTAAATATTGAAAATGATGAAGAATTAAGAGAAGCTTCATGGAATTATTTCATAAATGTATTTCAAAATAACAATAAAAGTTTTAGTTGTGATGAATTAAAAAAAGATATGATAAAAGCTGCTTTAGAAGTTTCAAAAGAAGATGATTTTAATCAGTCATTGGTATTAGATGAAAAAAAATTAACAATGGAAGATTCTATTTATTTAGTAAAAAAATATGTGAATGAAAATAAATTAGATAGTCTTTTAAAAATGATTGAGACAAATGCATATTTATCTAGAAATCTTTTAACTAATATGTTAAATTATGTTTATTTTGAACAAGAAAAAAATTTAATAAAAAGTTAACTTGACTATAATATTAATAAATGTTAAAATTAAGTCGTTAAAACGATGAAAGAGAATAGTAATAAAAACTTTATTTTAAGAGAGTTAGTGGTTGGTGTGAACTAATAATAAATTTTTATGAATCTACTCTAGAGTTGAATGTAAACATTCACGGTTAATCCCGTTATTTAAATTAAGACTACTTAGGATGGTACCGCGTATATACGCTCCTATACTAGTCTTTTTTTGTTAAAATCAAAGGAAGGTGAAATTATGATAGATATAAAATTAATAAGAGAAGATAAAGAAAAAGTAAAGGAAAATATTAGAAAAAAATTTCAAGATCAAAAATTACATTTAGTAGATGAAATAGAAGAATTAGATATCAAATTCCGTAATGTTAAACAAGAAGGAGATAATTTGAGAAATTTAAAAAATTCCAAAAGTAGTGAGATTGGAGTTTTAATAAGAGAGGGTAAGAAAGAAGAAGTTGATCAAATAAAAAAAGAAATATCTTCCTATGCAGATAAATTAGAAGAATTAAAAAATGAAGAAGAAAGATTACAAAAAGAAATAAAAGAAAAAATGATGTTTATTCCAAATATTATAGATAAGTCTGTACCAATTGGTGAAGATGATTCTAAAAATGTTGAAATTGAAAAGTTTGGTGAACCAGTAGTTCCTAATTATGAAGTACCTTACCACGCTGATATATGTGAATTATTAAATGGATTAGATAAGGATGCAGCAGCAAGAACTAGTGGTAATGGATTTTACTATTTAATTGGTGATATAGCAAGACTTCATTCAGCTGTACTTTCTTATGCGAGAGATTTTATGATTGAAAAAGGCTTTACTTATTGTGTTCCACCTTTTATGATAAGATCTGATGTTGTTACAGGTGTTATGAGTTTTGAAGAAATGGATAACATGATGTATAAAATAGAAGGAGAAGATTTATATCTAATTGGAACAAGTGAACATTCTATGATTGGTAGATTTCAAAACCAAATTATTAAAGAGGAAACATTGCCAATTACTTTAACATCATATTCTCCTTGCTTTAGAAAGGAAGTAGGAGCCCACGGTATAGAAGAAAGAGGACTTTATAGAGTTCATCAATTCGAAAAACAAGAAATGGTTGTTCTATGTAAAAAAGAAGAGGAGATGGATTGGTATAATAAAATGTGGAAATATACAGTAGATTTTTTCAGAAGTTTAGATGTACCTGTTAGAACACTTGAATGTTGTAGTGGTGATTTAGCTGATTTAAAAGTTAAATCTTGTGATGTCGAAGCATGGAGTCCTAGACAAAAAAAATATTTTGAAGTTGGTTCTTGTTCAACTTTAGGAGATGCTCAAGCAAGAAGATTAGGTATTAGAATAAAAGGTGAAAATAACAATTATTTTCCTTCTACATTAAATAATACAGTAGTAGCCTCTCCAAGAGGATTAATAGCGGTAATCGAAAATAATTATCAAGAAGATGGAAGTATTAAAATTCCAGTTGTTTTACAGCCTTATATGGGAGGGAAAGAAAAGATATATGTTAAATAAAAATTTGTTTCTAGGCGGTAATATTGAAAGAAAAAAACAAAATTATTTAAATATGCTTTATAACATTTTAGAAATGCCTAATGGAAATGATAAAGTTGAAACGTTTATAAAATTATATACTTCATATTGTAAATTTTGTTACCAACATAAATTAAATACTTATAATTTAGAATTATTTACTAGAGCTACAATGTTATTTATTATTGAAAGTAGACCTTTAGAATATGGTATAGATAATACTAAAAAACAAGAAGCTTTATATCGATTAGAAAAAGTTTTAGTTAATAGAAAAAATGGTATACCAGATGGTATAAGTATTGAAGATGCTAATTTAATCCTAGCAACTAATGTTCAAAATGCTCGAATATGTCTTTCAAATGATTCAAAAGATTTTTTTGAAGATAGCTTAGCAGGTTCTTGTGGCCTTTCTCAAGCAATAACTACTTTTCCACTTTTGGAATTAGGAGTAAAAATGACAATAAATAATACTAGTTCCTTACCTGATTGTGAATGTAGGCATGCCTTTGCAACTTGTACATTACCTATAAAACATCACAATCAGATATATGAAAGACAATTTCTTATAGATGCTACATATCGCCAATTCTTCTTAGCTATAGAATGTAATGAAGGTCGTTATTTTACAGGTGATCCTAGATTCAAAGGCAAAGTTGCTCCAAGTGCAGGGTATTATGTTTGTAAAACTCCTGAAGGTATATCATTTGCAACAGAATTATTAAAAAAAGGGTATGTTGAATTAACAGAAGACAACGCTAAAATATATGGTAATGGTTTTTCATGTGAATCAATTTATTTAAGTACACCAATAAATGATAGAAAAAGAATCATTAATCATACTGGTAAAGAATATATTAATGCTATAAATAATAAAAATCTTCAAGAAAGCTTAGACTATACAACTGATGAACTTAAAAAATATGGATATAATGTTAGTCTACATAACCACATAGGTCATATTAAAAGAGTTACTGAAGAAGAGATTTCTACAAATAGGAGAAAATCCGTTTAATAAATATTTCAATAATAATGTGATAATGGGTTTAATAATTATAAAATAACATATTTATAAAAATGTAATTGTTAAATTTTATAATATATTTGATTTTATTATCAATTAAATAATCATTAAAAAAATATATAGAATTATCTATATATCTTTTTTTATTTTTTTCTTACATAACGGAAATTCTAAATTTTCAGCATCATAAGATATTTCTTTATTATTGACAATACTTTTAATTATATCCAAGTTTATATTTAAAGTTTTAACTAATTTATATACATCATTTGAATATATTTTGTTTTCAATATCATTTTTATATGTAATATGATATAGCTTAATATCATATTTTTCCAGTTCTTTATCTAAAACTTCATTTTTATTATTTTCAGAATAATTAGCAATGTATTCAATTAAATTGCAATACATAATTGAATGATTAATACAAATATTTAAAATATCATTTTCTATATTTTTTTCTTTTAAAAAATATAGATATTCTCTAATTTCGTAAAAATTAGGACAGTAATCTAATATTGAACTGTAATCCAAACGCATACAATAAAAATCTAAATTATCAAATCTAATCATAAAACCACACTCCCTAAATTAATTTTAACATATCTATTTTAGTATATCAATAAATTGTCATAAATAATTGTTATCTTCATATCTTTTATTAGATAGTACTAGGAGGGATAATAATGATTAATAAAAAGAATTTGTGGTTTTTAACTTTATTTAGTTTAATTTTAGTATTAAGTGTATATTATATTACAATGCCAAGTGAACTATTACTTACTAACAGTTCAAACTATTTAAAAAATGATAAGGATAAAACAACCACAGCGTCTGTTGAAGTAGAAGAAAGTGAATTACTCGCAGCTTTAAGAGTTTCTGATGATGAATCAGTGGAAAAAGAAATGTCAACATTAAAATCAATTTTGACGAATAAAGAGTCAACTGTTGATGAGAAGAATGATGCATTTGATAAAATGAAAAAATTAAATATAAATAAAACTAAGGAAAAAGAAATTGAAAGTAAAATTGAAAGTGAACATAAATTAAAATCATTTGTAAAAATTAAAGATGATCAAGTTAAACATGATTCAACTTTAGCAAATAATATAATGCGAACTGTTCAAAATGAGTTTGATCAAAAAATGTATATAACTGTTCAATTCAAAGGATAATCAATTCGATTGTCCTTTTATTGGGTTAAAATAACTCACTAAAATATTCCTATTACATAAAATAATATGAGTAAATATAAACCACCCAACTTAGGAAGTGAGGGAATTTTGTGAGTAAAAGTATATTAACAAAAAGAGAAAAACAAGTATTTGAATTACTTATATTAAATAAAACAACTGTTGATATAGCTAAGGAACTTGATATAAGTGAAAAAACAGTGAGAAATCATATTTCAAATGCTATGCAAAAATTAGGTGTTAAGGGAAGAGCAAGTGCTGTCGTTGAACTTTTAAAACTAGGAGAAATTTCATTATAAACCGTATTATTTACGGTTTTTTTTCATAATATTATTTAGGTGATATAATGCTAAAGAGACAAATTATAAAAAAACTATATGTATCAACAGCGGTGTTATTTGCTTTATTACTTATGTATTTAATTCCAACTTCTAATGAAAATATTTTGAAAGATGTTAAACAAGAATTAAGTTATGTAAATAAGGAACTGGATACAGAAAATATCTATCTTTTAGATAAAAATAATATGTTAGCTAGAACAAAGATAGTAGTTGATAATAAAAATGTAACTGAAAGGGCTAAAGAATTATTAGAAGTTTTAATAAAAAACGGGAAATATGAAGATAAAATACCAAGTGGTTTTACTGCTGTTTTACCAGATGATACTAAAATTATTAGTGTTAATTATAAAGATAATTTGATTAAAGTAAATTTTTCTAAAGAATTAATGAATGATTTAAAAAATGAAGAAAGAATAGTAGAATCAATTATTTATACACTTACTAGTATTGATGATGTAAAAAAGGTTATTATATATGTAGATGGTGAAATATTAAGTAAATTACCAAAATCTAAAATTAATTTACCAAGTACTTTAGATAGAAGTTATGGTATAAATAAGCAATATGATTTATCAAGTTATAAGGAAGTTAAGGGTGTAACAGTATATTATCTAAATAAAATGAATGATGATTATTACTATGTACCAGTCACTAAATATGTTAACGATGATCGTGACAAAATAAAAATTATAATAGAGGAGTTAAGCAGTACTCCATTGTATAATACTAATTTAATGAGTTTTTTAAATAGCAATATTGAGTTATTAGCAACAGAACAAGAAGTAGATACAATGTTTCTAGTGTTTAATGAATATATATTTAGTGATATGGATGAGAAAAATATATTAGAAGAAGTTATTTATACCATCAGTTTATCTGTAGCAGATAATTATGATGTAAAAGAAGTAGTATTTGAATATGAAAATGAAGAAATTTATAAAAGTGTTTTGAAAACTATTGAATAATTTAAAAATTTATTGTATAATTGTTATGTTCTTTTAGGACATGACGTCTCAGTAGCTCAGCTGGATAGAGCAACGGCCTTCTAAGCCGTGGGTCAGGGGTTCGAATCCCTTCTGGGACACCAGATTGATAGGGAACTCGAACTTTTATGTTCGAGTTTTAAAATGTTTAAATTTATGTCAAATTTTTTTATAAATACCTGATATTATACTAAAAAGCATTTTATTCTAAATAGGAGGAATAATATTATGGAACAGGGGTTAATTAATGAGTTTATTGAAAAAGTAAAAATAGAATCAAAGTATAAAAAATTTATTGAAAATGGTGTTATTAGTAAATTATTTAAAATTTTTAATAGTAAATGTGAAAAACAATATTATTCTAATAATATTGATAATCCATTAGAATTATCTTTAGAATTTTATAAAAATTACAATTTAGAATATTTCAAAATAATTACAAATGGAATTAAAAATAAAAAAATTATTTTAGATAGAAATATACATAATTCCTTTACTGATATTGAAGAAAATGTCACATATATTAATTTATATGGAAATGATGGTGATTTATTTGTAATTGTTCATGAGTTTGCTCATTTTATTGATAGAAATAGTAATCCAAATATTATTCCTAATGAATTTTCTTTTTTGGGTGAAGTTTTTTCATTATATATGGAAAAAAAATTGGAATTGTGGTTAGATGAAAAATACAATGATTTAATTTCAATTAGAAGAAATAATAGATTATTTTATGAAACCGATATGTTAAAAATTGTTAAAAATGAATTAAAATATGAAAAAATGTACATTAAAAAAGGTAATATAGATTCTAAAAATCTTAAATTAGAAGAAGTAAAAAAGATAATGAAATATAATTTTCCTAATATTGTAAATTATTTATTAAGATATCCAATCGGTAATATCCTTTCTAATTATTTAATAAATAATAATGTTTTAAAATCAGATAGAGAATTATGTTTGACATGTTTAAATGTAAATCTATATGAAGTATTAAATGAATATAAAAATGATAAATATTATTATAATGCTTCAAAAAAATTATAACTAAAATAAATAATAATTTATATAAAAAAACAAGAGTTAATTATCTCTTGTTTTAACATATGTTTTATTACCTAACAGATTGTATTTAATGTAATTTGATAAAAATAAGATATATGTTGAATTAGATAATCTATATTCAGAATCTGTTTTAAATATTATTCTTTTAAGTTCCTCATCCATATTATTCCAACTATGACTTATACAACGCTCTATATTTTTTTGAATTGATTTTGGATTTTTATTAAATTTAGTTGCGGCCTCTTTATATAAATCATCAAAATTGCATTTAATATCTAAATCTTGTTTTTCAATAATATTATTTAAAATATACTTTATATAATTAAATCCTATATATCCTGGATTGAAAGATAAACTTATTAATAAATTGTTTATAATAAAATCAATATTTTCATTATTTTTTGTTCTTTCTATTGAATCACTATTAACAATTTTAATAATTTCTTTTAATAATTCTTTTAGTTCATCTTTTGAAAAACATTGCAATATAGCATTTAATAAAATTTCTTGATTATTATTCATATCTATTCCTCACTTTTAAAATATCTATTGTTAGAAGTATTTACTATTATATTTGAATATATTTAATTTGTCAACATAAAATATAAATAATTAAAAAAATGCAATTTATAATTAAAAATGTAAAATTAATTATATTATAATTGACATTTCAATTAATAATTGATACAATAATTGTGTTTTAAATGCAATGAAATAGAGAGTAATATTAATAACTATCTAAAAGCGAGTTAGAATGGTGAGAGCTAACAGAAAAGATTAATATGAAAAACACTATTGAGCAAATATTCTGAAATTAGTAGGAATATTCGGTTAATACCGTTATTTAATTAAGTTAATAAAAGGATGGTACCGTGCTTATGCACTCCTTAGTACTATCTTTTTTTATTTTGAAAGGAGAAAATAATAATGAGAAAATTTACGAGTGAAATGGTTGATGATTACGCTGATAAATTAATGATTGGCTTAACAGAAGAGGAAAACAAAATGGTATTAGATGAATTTGATATAATTGATAAAAATATTGATATAATAAATGAAATTCCTAATATAAGTAAAGTAGAACCTATGACACATTGCTTAGATGATTTTGAATATGAGTTAAGAGAAGATGAAATAGAAGAGTCAATTGATATTGAAGATTTACTTTCTAATTGTGATGTATGTACAGATAGAGAAGTAGAAGTACCAAAGGTGGTGGGATAATATGTATATAGAGAAAAATATTAAAGAATTACATGAAGATTTAATTAATGGAAAAGTAACAAGTGAAGAATTAATTAAAGAATCATTAGAAAAATCTCATAAATTACAAGAAAAATGTAATGCTTTTGTTACAATATTGGATGATGTTCAACCCCTTCCCGTTACTGACAATTTATTATCAGGGATACCATATGGTGTTAAAGATAATTATTCAACAAAGGGTATTTTGTCAACAGGGTCTTCAAATACATTAAAAGACTATGTACCTTTCTTTGATGCTACTAGTATAGAAAATCTAAAAAAAGCAAATGCTGTTATGGTTAATAAAACAGTAATGGATGAATTTGGTATGGGAGGAACAGGAACAACTGGTCATACAGGTATTGTCAGAAATCCATGGGATACAAGTCGTATGTGTGCAGGATCTAGTGCTGGTTCAGCTTGTGCTGTTGCAGCAGGCGTTTATCCATATGCTACTGGTAGTGATACAGGAGATATCGATAAATATGATATGACTAGTTTTGATTCTAGTAATATTCATTTATATGATGATTTAGATAGTAATGTTAAAGGTAAAAAATTATGTTATATAAAAGAAATTTGTGATATTGAAAATTATCCAAATGCTAGCAATGAATTAAAAGAACATTTAAAAAATTTCAAAGAAAAATTAGAACTTTGTAAAGAACTTGGTATGGAAGTAGATGCTGTTTCAATAGATAAAATATTACTTAATGCACTTCCATCTGTATATGTGGTAATATCTTGTGCTGAAGCAACAAGTAATATGTCAAATTTAACAGGGTTTATTTTTGGACCAAGAGGAGAAGGAAATACATATTTTGATCAAATGAAAGATTATAGAACAAAAGGATTTTCTCCACTTATTAAAAGAAGATTTGTAATTGGTTCATATGTACTACAACAAGAAAATAAGGATAGATATTTTCA
>CANRLQ010000029.1 GCA_947631525.1 uncultured Bacilli bacterium
GTATTTGTATTAGGAGTTTCTTATTTTAATTCAATGAATTTTTCAGAAATGAATAATTTAGAAAATAACAATAATGAAATTATTATGAATAATAAATAAAATCTTTAAATTTTAATAAATATTTGCTATAATATAAATATAATAAGGGAGAGGTTAGAAATGGATTATAATGTTATAGCAAATATCAAAACATTAGCACTTGATATGATAAATGAAGCTGGTAGTGGACACCCTGGTATAACGTTAGGTGCCGCTCCTATTTTATATACATTATTTGCAAATCATATGAATATCAATGTTAATGATGAGCATTGGATAAATCGTGATCGTTTTGTTATGTCTGCTGGTCATGGTTCAGCTTTATTATATGCAACTTTATATATGGCTGGCTATAATATAACTAAAGAAGATTTGGCAAATTATAGACAATTAAATTCTAAAACTCCAGGTCATCCTGAATATTTAAAAACACCAGGTGTTGATATTAGTACAGGTTCTCTAGGTCAAGGATTTGCTTCAGCTGTAGGTATGGCTATATCTTCTAAAATATTAGGAGTAAAAACAAAAGTATCTAATGGTAAAAAATTAATTGATTATAATGTTTATGTTTTATGTAGTGATGGTGACTTAATGGAAGGTATTTCTTCAGAAGCAGCTTCAATAGCAGGAACATTGAAACTTAATAATTTAATTGTTCTATATGATTCAAATAATATTTCCCTAGATGGAAAAACTAATTTAACTTTTAATGAAAATATACGTAAAAAATTTGAGGCAATGGGTTGGAATTCTATTTATGTAAAAAATGGTGACAATATTAAAAGTATTAGTAAAGCTATATCAAAGGCAAAGAGTTCAAATAAACCTACAATTATTGAAATAAAAACAATTATTGGTAAAGGTTCACAAATGCAAAATACTAATTTAGTTCATGGAAATCTATTAAAACAAAGTGATTTAGAAAATATAAAAGCTAATTTATTTATACCAAATGAAAATATGTTTATTAATGATGAATTAAGAGAATACATGCGTAAAAAAATAATGGTTCGCGTTGATAAAAAATATAGAGAATGGGGAGAACATTTTAATAATTTAAAACAAGATAAAGATTATCAAGAAATTTTTATGAAAAATGATTTTAATCTTTTAAATCATGATTTTTCATTTGAAAATGATTTTAAAGAAGAAATGCGAATTACAAATCAAAGAATAATGCAAGTAATTTCTGATAATGTTTTCAATTTTATTGGTGGAAGTGCTGATACAGCAATGTCATCAAAGACATATTTAGATGGTAATGATTTAACTTTTAATAATTATGAAGGTAAAAATATATGGTTTGGTGTTAGAGAAAATGCTATGGGAGCTATATTAAATGGTTTAGCAACAACATATTTTAAACCTTATGGGGCAACCTTTTTAGCATTCGCAGATAATTTAAAACCTTCAATAAGAATGTCTTGTTTAATGAATCTCCCAGTTACTTATATATTTACTCATGATTCTGTAAGCATAGGGCAAGATGGTGCTACTCATCAACCAGTTGAACAATTAGCTATGCTTAGAAGTATTCCTAATTTAGCTGTTTTTAGGCCATGCGATGCGAATGAAATAATTGGTTGTTGGAATGTTATCTTAAACAGTAATTCTCCAGCTGCTTTAATTATTTCAAAAGAAGAAGTTCCTATTTTAAATGTAACTAAAAAAGAACAAGTTGATAAAGGTGCATATATTGTTGAAAATGAACATAAAAAATTAGATGGAATTTTAATAGCAACAGGTACTGAGGTTCATACAGCATTAAATATTGCTCGTGATTTATATTTGGAACATGATATTGAACTTAGAGTTATAAGTATGCCTTGCAAAGAATTATTTTTAAAACAACCAAAAGAATATCAAGAACGAATTATACCAACTGGTTATAAAAAAATTGTAATTGAAGCGGGTTCTAAATTTGGTTGGGAAGGTTTTGTATATAATGATAAGTATTTATTTACAGTTGATAATTTTGGCGTAAGTGCTAAAAAGGATGATGTTTTAAAATATTGTAATTTTGATTATAATACAATAAAAGAAAAAATACTAAATTTATATAAATAATTTAAAATTAAAAAAACTATTTATTTAATAGTTTTTTTGATATAATTTAATTAGGTGATAATATGGATCAAATTAGACAACATATAAAACAAAAATTATCGTTAGTACCAAATTTACCAGGATGTTATTTAATGAAAAATAAAGATAATGTTATTATCTATGTTGGTAAAGCTAAAAAACTAAAAAATCGTTTATCTTCTTATTTTAGAGGACAACATACTGGTAAAACTGCTAAATTAGTAAGTGAAATTGTTGATTTTGAATATGTTGTAGTTGGTAGTGAAACAGAATCATTGATTTTAGAAATAAATTTAATTAAAAAACATGATCCAAAATATAATATATTACTTAGAGATGATAAGAGTTATCCATATATTGAACTTACAAATGAAAGTGTTCCAAGATTATCAATTATTCGTCATTTAGGTAGAAAAAAAACAACAGATAGATTATATGGACCCTATCCCAATGTAACAGCAGCTAGGGAAACTGTTAATTTATTAAATAGAATATATCCTTTAAGAAAATGTCGAACATATAATAAAAGGCCATGTCTTTATTATCATATTGGTCAATGTTTAGGATATTGTGCTAATAAAATAGATGATAACAAAATAAAAGAAATGGAAAAAGAAATAAGAGAATTTTTAAGAGGTAATCATTCATTTGTAACAGAAAAATTAGAAAATCAAATGAAAATGTATTCTGATAATTTAGAATTTGAAAAAGCTAAAGAAATAAAAGAATTATTAGATTATATTAAAATAACACTTCAAAAACAAAAGGTTGAAATAAATGATAATATCGATAGAGATGTATTTGGATATTATGAGTTTAAAGGCTATATGAGTATCCAAGTCTTCTTTATAAGAAATGGTAAAATTCAAGAACGAATTGCTAAAACAATACCTTTAGTAGATACAGTATCTGAGGAACTAACAAGATTTATTGCTAGTTTCTATTTTAAAAATATCTTATTACCAAAAGAAATATTTGTACCTAGTATTGTGGATACAAATATATTAGAAAATTATTTAAAAATAAGTGTTAAAGCACCTATAAAAGGTTTAAAAGAAAAATTAGTCAATATGGCTTGTGAAAATGCTAAAATAAAAATAACAAATGATTATGAATTAATAAAAAAGGATGAAAATAAAACTATAAATGCCAATGAAGAATTAATGAATATATTAAAAATGGATAAATTAGATAGAATTGAATTGTTTGACAATTCAAATCTTTTTGGAACGTTTAATGTTTCTGGAATGGTTGTATTTAAAGGTGGTTTACCTTCTAAAAATGATTATTGTAAATTTAAAATATCTATAGATAAAAATGATGATTATGGAACAATGAGAGAAGTAATATATAGAAGATATTTTAGAGTAATAATGGATGATTTAGAAAAACCTGATTTAATTATCGTTGATGGTGGAATTGGACAAATAAATGTAGCAAGACAAGTATTAAAAGATTTAAATTTAAATATAAAAGTCGTAGGACTAAAAAAAGATGCAAAACATACTACTGATAGTTTACTTGCTAATGATCCAATTGAAGAAATAAAGATTGATAAAAAATCTAATTTATTTTATTATCTAGAAAGAATGCAAGATGAGGTACATAATTTTACTATAAATTATCATAAAAAAATTAGAAGTAAAGGTTCATTAGAAAGTATATTGGATAATGTTGAAGGAATAGGTAAAGTAAGAAAAAAAGAACTTCTAAAAAAGTATAAAACAATAACTAAATTAAAAGAGTTATCTTTAGAACAATTAAATGAAATATTACCTAATAGGGTTGCATTAAACTTATATAACTATTTAAAAGAAAAATAGAAATTACTACTGTTTTTT
Organism: uncultured Bacilli bacterium; assembly: GCA_947631525.1. Lineage (GTDB taxonomy): Bacteria > Bacillota_I > Bacilli_A > RF39 > UBA660 > OMSK01. The sequence goes on from CANRLQ010000029.1 coordinate 3,966, forward strand.
GTTATAATACGGATGTTGAGGTGATATTATGTCCAAACTTGTTACAATAATAAAAGATGAAAAACAAATAGAAGATTTATTAGAATATAGTGATGCTTTTATAATTGGAGTAAAAGATTTAAGTGTAAATATGCCTATTTATTTTGAAATGGATGAAGTAAAAAAAATAAATAAAAAAATAAAAGAAAATAATAAAGAACTATTTATTTCATTAAATAAAAATTTTCATACAAATGAATTACCAAAATTAAAAGAAGTATTAATAGAAATAGAATCATTAAATATAGCAGGTATTTTATTTTATGATATAGGAATTGTAAATTTAAAACAAGAATTAAATTTAAAAACAAATTTAGTTTGGAATCAAGAACATGCGACAACTAATTTTGCAACAGCCAATTATTGGCATGAACATAATGTAAATTATATGATTTTATCAAATGAAATAACATTAAATGAAATAGAGGAAATAAAAGAAAATACGAATATAGAATTAATGGTAAATATTTTAGGATATACACCTATGTTTACTAGTGAAAGAAAATTAATATCTAATTATAAAGAAAAATTTAATTTAAATAACAATAATAGTAAATATTATTTACACAAGGAAAATAATATTTATCATTTAATAGAAGATAAAAATGTTACAACAATGTATTCAAGTGGTATATTAAACGCTTATAATGAATATTTAATTTTAAAGAGTAAAATAAATTATTTTATTTTAAATAGTTTTGAAATAGATAACGAAATATTTAAAAAAATAATAATTAGTATAAAAAATGAACAAACAAGTGAAGAAGAAATAAACAAATTATTAGTTAATACAACAAAAAACTTTCTACATAAAGAAACAATATATAAGGTGAAAAAATATGACAAAGATTAAAAAACCAGAACTATTAGCACCAGCTGGTGATTTAGAAAGATTAAAAATAGCTATTATATATGGTGCAGATGCTGTATATATAGGGGGTCCATCATTAAGTCTTAGAGCAAATGCTAGAAATTTTACATTCGATGAAATAAAAGAAGGCGTAGAATTTGCTCATAAATATAATGCTAAAGTATTTGTAACTATTAATATTATTTTACATAACAAAGAAATAAAAGAATTAAAAGAATATTTAAAAAATATCGAAAAATGTAATGTAGATGCTATTATAGTTAGTGATCCAGCTATAATAAAAATGGCTAAAGAATATACTAATTTAGAAATACATTTATCAACTCAACAATCAACAATGAATATAGAAGCATGCAAATTTTTTAAAAAAGAGGGAGTAAAACGCATTGTACTTGCTCGTGAAACAACATATGAAGATATAAAAGCAATAAGGGAAAATGTTAATATTGATATAGAATGTTTTATTCATGGAGCTATGTGTTCTGGAATAAGTGGTAGATGTGTTTTGTCAAATTTTTTAACTAATAGAGATGCTAATCGTGGTGGTTGTAGTCAAATATGTAGATGGGATTTTGATTTGCTAGATGAAAATAAAAATAAAATAAAAGGTGACAAAGATTTTACTTTTTGTGCAAAAGATTTATCAATGTTAAAATATATTCCTGAAATGATTGATTTAGGTATAACATCTTTTAAAATTGAAGGAAGAATGCGTTCAGTTTATTATATAGCAACTGTTGTCAATATTTATCGTAAAGTTATTGATGAATATTGTAACAATAAAGAAAATTATAAATATAATAAAGAGTATGAGAAGGTACTTAGAAATTGTGCTAATAGGGATGCTGTAGTTCAATTTTTCCATCATGAAAATAATGTAGATTGCAGTTATTATAATGGTAGAGTTGAAGTATCTAATCAAGATTTTTTAGGAATAGTTTTGGATTATAATCCAAAAACAAAATATGCAACCGTTGAACAAAGAAATTATTTTAAAATAGGTGATGAAATAGAAATATTTGGACCTAATATAGATATGATTTCCCAAAAAATAAATAGTATTATTGATGAAAATGGAAATAATATTGAAATAGTAAGGCATCCAAAACAAATAGTTCAAATATTAACTGATCAACCTGTTTATAAAAATAACATAATCAGAAAAAGATTAACTTAAACTTGACAAAATGATTAATAAGTAGTATTATTTTCAAGTAAATAAATTAGAAGAGGCGATAAAAATGTCAAATACAAAAGAGATATATTTAACTGAAGAGGGTTTAAATGAAATTATAAAAGAACTAGATTATTTAAAGAAAGAAAGAAGACCAGAAGTAATACAAGCTTTAAAAGAAGCAAGGGCGCTTGGTGATTTATCTGAAAATGCTGAATATGATTCAGCACGTGCTGCTCAAGCTGAAGTAGAAAATAAAATAAAAGAGTTAGAAATAATGGTTGAAAATGCAGTTGTTATAAAAGAAGTATCTACAGATAAAGTTTCAATTGGTAATAAAGTAGTTATAAAATATATTGAAGATGGAGATACCGATCAATATACCATCGTTGGAAGTAAAGAAGCAGATCCATTTCAAAATAGAATATCTAATGAATCACCTATAGCAAAAGCTATTATAGGAAAAGGAATTGGAGATATTGTTACTGTTGAAAGTCCAAATGGAAACTATGAAGTTAAAATAGAAGAAATATCATAAAGTTACTTTTGTAACTTTTTTCTTTTTTAACAAAATAAACTTGTAATAAAATTAAATTTATTATATACTATATTAGTAAGTTGAAGGAGGAAATTATGGCAAATAAAAATATACATGAAATAACAATAAAAATAGATGGAGAAAAATGGCTTAAAGCAATTGATGAAGCTTTTAAAAAAGCAAATAAAAAAGCTAAAATTGATGGATTTAGACCAGGTAAAGCACCAAAGGATATCTTTATAAAAAAATATGGTGAAACTAATTTATGGTTAGATGCAGCAGATATATGTTTACAAGATGCTTATACTAAGTGTTTAGATGAAAATAAAGATTTAGAAATTGTTGCTCAACCTCAAATAAGTTTAAAAGCTTTAACTGGTGAATATGTTGAATTTTTATTTACAATTACAACTAAACCAGAAGTTAAATTAGGAAAATATAAAAATTTAGGAATAAAAAAAGAAAGTGTTAAAGTAACTAAAGAAGAAGTAGAAAAAGCTTTGGATGAAATGCGAAATAGATATGCTGAGAGTGTTTCAAAAGATGGTAAAGTAGAATTAAATGATACTGCTATAATTGATTTTGAAGGATTTAAAGATGGAGTTGCATTTGAAGGTGGAAAAGGTGAAAACTATTCATTGGTTATAGGTTCAAATACATTTATTCCAGGTTTTGAAGATCAAATAATTGGAATGAAAAAAGGAGAGGAAAAAGATATCAATGTAACTTTTCCTGAAGAATATCATTCTGAAGAATTGAAAGGTCAACCAGTAGTATTTAAAGTAAAAGTAAACGATATTAAAACAACTGTTTTACCAGAATTAGATAAAGATTTCTTTGAAGACTTAGCTATGGAAGGAATCGATACAAAAGAAAAATTAATGGATCAATTAAAAGAAAACATAAAAGCTCATAAAGAACATCATGCTGAAGATCATTTTATTGATTCATTACTTGATAAAGCAATTGAAAATATGACTGTTGAAGTGCCAGATGTTATGGTTGATGAAGAATTAGATAGAATGATTAGACAATATGAAGAAAATTTAAAAATGCAAGGAATTACATTAGAACAATTTTATCAATTTACAAATTCTTCAGAAGCAGCACTTAAAGATCAAATGAAAGAAGAAGCTTTAAAAAGGGTAAAATCTAGATTACTATTAGAAGCAATTATGAAAGAAGAAAAAATTGAAGTTAGTGATAAAGAAGCCGAAGAAGAAGCTGATTCATTAGCTAAAAAATATCAAATGGCTAAAGATGAATTCTTAAAATTATTCGGTGGTATAGAAATGGTTAAATATGATTTAGAAATGAGAAGAACTATTGAATTATTAAAGGACAATAATTAATTGTCTTTTCTTTTAATAAATGTTATAATATTTGAAGTTGTGGAAGTGGTACAATGCAAAAATATTTAAAAAATTCAAATAGTTTATTATTTTCAATTATTTTTATCCTAATTGGAATAATAACATTAATTGGAAGTGTTCCATTATTTAAAAGTTTAATTGATTTAATTCTAATTGTAATGACACTGTTATGTCTAAAAGATTTTATTAGTTTAATTTTGAAAAAAAACAAAGATAAATCTGAGTTAGTAAAAAAAATTGTTAATTTAATTATACTTATATTAGCTTATGTTTTTCGTGACTATTCAATAGCAATTGTACCAATTCTTTTCTCATTATATTTACTTTTTAATGCATTTGTTAAAATAATATATTTCATTCTTTTAAAAGTACATCGTTTAAGAGGTGGATTTAAAGAATTATTAATAGGTTTATCTTATCTTATAATAGGAGTTATTATTTTCTTTAGTCCATTAATACATTTAAATATAATGCTTAATATTATAGGTATATACTCTATTTTATTAGGTATTAGTTATTTATTTGATTATTTAGATGAACAAAATATATTTAAATTTACAAAATTTAAAATATGTCTTCCAACAATTATTGAAACACTAATACCAGTTAGTGTCCTTCAAAGAATCAATAAAAAAATGAATGAAGATGAAGACTTTAAATTTATTAATAAAAAAAATAGTTCAGATGTTGATTTAGAGATTTTAATTCATGTTACTGAAGATGGATTTGGTAGATTAGGTCATATGGATATGTATTTTGATGGTAATATTATATCTTTTGGTAATTATGATATAAGTTCTTATAAATTAGCTAATGGAGTAGGAAATGGCATATTATTTATGGTAAATAATCGAAATAAATACATAAAATTTTGTATAAAAGATACTAAAAAAACATTATTTGTTTTTGGATTAAAGTTAACTGAAAAAGAAAAAAATGATATTAGAAAAAATTTGAATGTAATAAAAGAAAATTTAAAACCATGGGATCCACCATATGTAAGTGCTAAAAGGAAAAAATTATTTATAAAAAAAGATAATTATAAAGATTATTCTAGTAGATTATATAGAGCAACTAAAGCTAAATTTTATAAATTTAAAGTAGGCAGATTTAAATTATTTTATGTTTTAGGAAGTAATTGTTGTTCATTTGTTAATAAAGTAATAAGTAAGCCACTTAAAAATTCATTTAAACTTTATGGTATATTGACACCAGGAACATATTATGATTACTTAGAAAAAGAATTTATGAAAAAAGGAAGTATAGTTGTAAGTAAAAACATTTACAGCAAAAATAATTTAAACGATTTAAAATAGGAGGGTTTTGTATGTTAGAAAATATTGAAATATTTAAAGAAGCAAAAAAAATTTTAGAAATAAAGAAAAAAGAATATTTAGAAAATATGATAGAAAATAATGAAGAAAAAATGAAAGAAGAAAAAATTATATCAAAAAAGAAAAAAAAGATTGAAAAAGCTAAAATAGTAATAGAAGAAATGAAAAAAAAATGTATAATAAATATGATTAGTTCCTTAATTGGATGGGCCTTGTCATTTTTAATTTTATATATGCTCAATACTATCTTTCTTTTACCTAATTTGATTATAGTAGCAATGTTATTAGAAATAGCATATTTCGTTAATTATTATTATTCTAAAACAAAGGTAAATAAAGAAATCAAAATAAAAGAAGAATCAATAAAAAGTCATTATGAAAATATTCTAAGTAAAAATAAACAAAATGATATATTATTGAATAATATAAAAATAATAAACAAAGATATTGCATATTTAGATAATAAATTATCATCTAATGATAAAAATGACAATATTAAAAAATTAAAAGAATTAAAAAACCAAATTTTAGAAGAGAAAAATATAAAAATAAAAAAAAAAAAGAAAAAAAATAAAGAAAAAACAAAAAATATGATATAATTAATTTAGTTTTAAAGTGATAATGAAGAAGTAGTAATAAAATTAATTATTTTAAGAGAGTTAGTGGTTGGTGTAAACTAATAATAATATTTTATGAATTCATCTTCTAGCAGTATAAACAAAATTTATACCGGTAACGCGTTATAGTCTTAAGGTAATTTTAATTACAAATTAAGGTGGTACCACGTTCAATACGTCCTTATATTAGGATGTATTTTTTTATGAAAGGGTTGATATTGTGGAAAATTTATTAGAGGAAATAAAAGAAAAATTAAATGATGTAAAAGACTTAAAAAGATTAAATGAATTAAAAGTTGAATATTTAAGTAAAAAAGGTCCTATAAATGAATTATCGCTTCATATGAAGGAATTAAGTGTTGAAGAGAAAAAAGAATATGGAATGAAATTAAACAAGTTTAAAACAAATGTTAATAATTTATTTGATTCACTTAAAAATAAGTTAGAAGAAGAAGAATTAAATAAAAAGTTGGAATTAGAAAAAGTAGATATAAGTTTACCAGCTACTAAGATAAATGTAGGTTCTCCAAATATATTAGAAATGGTAATTGAAGAAGTAGAAGAACTATTGATATCTATGGGATATGATGTAGTAGATGGTCCTGAAATAGAAGAAGACAAATATAATTTTGAAATGCTTAATATTCCAAAAGGACATCCAGCAAGAGATGCACAAGATACTTTCTATATTGAAGGTGAAGAAATATTACTTAGAAGTCAAACATCTCCTGTACAAG
>CANRLQ010000030.1 GCA_947631525.1 uncultured Bacilli bacterium
CTGTAGTCTATTTGTTGCAAAAATGGAAGAAAAAATACCCAAGTTTGAAAATTTATACTAATATGGAATATAAATATCAGAATGGTAGTCTTGATACATGGCAAGATTTATTATCATATAATAATGGTATTTATGGGATTGTAAATGTTATAGATGAGATAAAAACATGGTGGAGCAATAAAGATAGTAAAGACGTTCCACCAGAAATATTAGGAGAAATTTGTCAACAAAGGAAACAAAAAAAGGCTACAATTGGAACAGTTCAAGTTTTTAGTGAACTTGCAAAACCTTTTAGAAGTCAGACACATTTTGTTTATGTTCCTAAAACTTATTTAGGTTGCCTTACTGTAGTATTTAAATCAAAAGCTAAATACTATGACATAGAGAATGACACATTTAAAAAATTTTGTGGTTTTTTCATCTTTGTTCATAATAAAGAATTGAGAAATGCTTATGATACATATAAAAAAATAGAAAAATATAAAGATAAAGAGTTTGCTATTTCTGATTATTTTAGGCCTTTAGAGGACTCAGTTGCTACGCAACGAGACTCTAAGGCCGAAATTAGAAAAGTAAAAATGTTTAAATTTGGAAGAAAATAGAGAATATTATACAAGAAATAGTAAAACTCGTTATTTAACAAAAGAACAAAATTTACAGCTTTATTATGACCAATTAACATATAAAGATATACTACTTCAAAATATGAAAGAGCGACCGAGTGAACACCCGGGTGCTCTATTACTTGATAGTAGTCTCATATCTGCAACTAAAAATAAAAATTATAATATAAAAATTGTTCAATGTGGAGATTATTTTCAAATATATAAATTTAAAAATGAAAAAATAATTCAAGATAAAAGTTTAGAATGTGATATAAAAAAAGTAGATACAGAATATCTACATAAAAAAGAAAATAATGATATACAAGATAAAATAATAGATTTTAAAAATATACAACGTTCTAAAATAAATTTACAACGTTTAGTTAAATCTAATGAAGAAATTTTTAAAACATTTATTACATTGACATTTGCTGAGAATATAACTGATATTGAATATGCAAATAAAAAATTTCATACATGGAGAACTAAAGTTCAAGCAATAAAAAAAAACTTTCTTTATGTTTGTGTTCCAGAATTTCAAAAAAGGGGAGCTGTTCATTATCACTTACTCACCAATTTAGATATAAAAGAAAGTTCAGACATAATTATACCACAAAAAGGAAAAAGAAAACAATATGATATAAAATATTGGAGCTATGGTTTTTCAAGTGTATTTCCAATGAAAGATATAAATGTAGTTGGTTATATTAGTAAATATATGACTAAAGATATTGATAATAGACTGTGGGGTAAAAGAAGATATTTATATAGTCATAAGTTAAAGCATCCTAGTATTGTTTATTTAAATTTAAATAATTTGTCTGATTTTTCAAAATATATTGATATTTTAAATTATGATATAACTTATTCAAATAATTATTTAACAAAATTCAATGAATTTATTGAATTTACTGAATATAGAAAGAGGTAATTTTATGTATGGAAGTATATGGGTTCAAGATTTAAAAACAAAAAAATATTTTAGGAAAGATTTTATTAGTCCTTATTTATATAATAATTTTTTAAGAAAATTAAAGTATTCTAAAAAATTAAAATTTGTTGATTATATTATATATTATATATAATTATAATAGTATTTTTCAAAAGTTAACATAATATACATTATAGGAAGTAATTAAAATCTTAAAAATATAAAGGGATTTGCTTTATATTTTTATATATAATTATACTTTTCTTGATTCAATTTCAGCTATTTTTTCAAATACTTCTATAGCATTACTATTAGTTATTTCTGTATATCCTAGTTCTTTTAATGCTTGTGTCTTTATAGAATTTAACTCTAATGTACGACTCATTTTTTCTTCAATTTTATGTTCAATTTGATTAACAAATCTTTTATGTGATTCTGCTATTTTACTACTAGATACACCTTTACTATTATATAATGTCATTGCTGAGAACATAATACTTTCAAATACAAATTGTTCTTCTTCATTAAATACAAATTCCATAGGTTTAACAAAACCAGTAGCTTTAGCAATATATCCTAATATATATTTTAATTCTCTAGAACTATTAATTGATTGAATAAAGTGATATAAATATAGATAAGTATTATATTGTTCATCACTACCTTCATCTTCTTCTAAATTTTCTTTAATTAAATCAACTATATTTACTAATAGTTCTTTATTTTTTTCATTTAAATCTGTAAATAAATTTTCAGTATCAACAACATTATTTTTATTACTATTATTTTCAAATAATGCTTCTATTCTTGATTCAACATCAACTATATAATCAGTATCTACTTTAATTGAGTTAATTTCATCTGCTGATTTAACACCTAATAAATTTAATAATAATACTTTTTTATCTTTTGGCCATTTATTAATATCATCTAATTCTAAATAATTATAAATCATTTGACGTGATACACCTAAAAATTTAGCTAATTTTACTTTTGATATACCAAGTTCATGTAATATTTCATTTAATCTTTCCATTATATTACCCTCCTAATATAATTTTATCACATGTAAACTTTATGTCAAGTGTAAATTAAAAAGTATTTATTAAATATACTAATTACAAATATTTTATCTTTTTATTATCTTTTAAAACTTCTTTAATTATTCCGCCACCTAAACATTCTTCACCTAAATATAAAACACATGCTTGTCCAGGAGTTACAGCTTTGACTTTTTGAGGATATTTTACTAAAATATTACCATCATCTAAATATTCTAATGAAACATCGTTATCTCGTTGTCGATATCTAAATTTTGCAGTACACTTTGTTGGCCTTAAATTACTTATAAAATTGACATTATCAATTATACATGAATCAGAATATAAATAATCATTTTCTTCGTTAAGTGCTACATATAAAATATTCTTATCTAAATCTTTTCCAACAACAAACATTTTATCAGATGTTCCACCTATATTCAAACCTCTTCTTTGACCTATTGTATAATACATTAGTCCTATATGTTCTCCTATTTTTTCATTTGTTTCAATATTTACAACATTACCAGGTATATTAGGTAAATAATTTTCTAAAAATTTGGAAAAATTTCTTTCTCCTATAAAACATATACCTGTTGAATCTTTTTTAGTAGCTGTAATAAGATTATTATCTAAGGCTATTTTTCTTATTTCTTCTTTTGTTAATTCTCCAATCGGAAAAATCACATTTTCTAATTGTTTTTTAGATACCTGAGATAAAAAATAAGTTTGATCTTTATTATTATCTATACCTCTTAAAAGTTTACCATCTTTCATTCTTGCAAAATGACCAGTAGCTATATAATCAGCTCCTAATTCTTTTGCTTTTTTAGCAAATTGATCAAATTTTATATACTTATTACACATTATATCAGGATTAGGTGTTCTTCCTTTTTTTAATTCATCCAAAAAATATTCAAAAACATAATCCCAATATTCTTTTATAAAATCAACTCTTTTTAATGGTATATCTATTTTTCTACAAACTTCTAAAGCATCATTATAATCTTGTTCTTGTGGGCATATATGCTCATTTAAGGTAGGATTACCAAGTATATCATTATTTACATTAGAATCCCAATTTCTCATAAATAAACCTATTACATCATACCCTTGTTGTTTTAAAAGTAAAGCAGCCACACTACTATCTACTCCTCCACTTATTCCAACTACTACCTTTTTCATTTAAATCACCTAGGGTAATTATAACAAATTTATTTATATTTTAAAAGATAATTACTTATTTTATTATTAATAATACTTTATTTATAATATTTGGTATTAAAAATACTTCTATTAAAGATGTAAATAAAACAATTAATAAAACAATAACTAAAATTCCAATATAAAAGTTAATTATATTTTTAAAATTAATTATTTTTCTTTTAAAAATAGTATCAATTAATTTATAGGAAAATTTAATTGAATAAACCATTAATAGTGTATATGCAAATATATTTATAATATGATGAGGAAATATATAAATCAAAGCTAAAAGACAACCTTTTAGTTTATACTTTAAAATAAATGCTGATACAGAAAATCCTAACATAAAAGCTTTTATAAAATACATAAATATATTAATAGGAATACCTATTATAGAAATTCCTAATACCCATATAATTAATATGAATGTTAAATTAGAAATAATTGTATTTTTAAATGTTTCCATATAATTTAATTTATTTACTTGAATATTATTTATAAATGAAGATATATATTCTTTGACTAAGTTTTGATCACTTTTAGATATAATTGTTATGAAAAGTGAACCAGATATGAAACCTATAATGATAATTCCTAGTAAAAATGTTATTAACTTTTTATTGATTTTAATCTTAATACATAACTTGTCCCATAATTTTTTCATATAATCACCTAGTTAATTTTATTAAATTAAAAAATAAATATTCCATTTTTTTTTAAAATATATTATAATTATCTAGATGAGGTGACTTAAATTGAGTAAAAAGAAAAAGAAAACAAACACAGGAGCAAAGGTTTTAGCTATATTTATGTTAGTAGCGATGTTATTATCAATTGCTGCTTCTATGTTTGCATATATGATATAACATATCTTAAATGATATGTTTTTTTTATAAATTATTAATTGCCTTATGCAGTACTCTATTTATACCATTGCCAATTATATCAGCTAATTTTTCTAATAAAAAATCTACTTCTTTAGGTGTTACCATTAAATTATAACCAATAGGATTTAAAACTTCAAAAATTAATTGTCTTATTTCATTATCTTTTAGACTCCCAACAATACCTAACAATTTCTTTTTATCCTCTTCTTTTATTTTAATATCTTTTTTTAAATAATTAATGTTTTCACTTTTTACTAATTTACTCATAGGATTTTTTTGAAAATCTTTATTAAATGCATAATGTTTTTGCATATAATTTATTGTATCACTTACAATTACTGTAGCATCTACTACTGTTGGAACACCAATTGCTATAACAGGTATTTTTAATGTTTCAAAGCTTATCTCTTTTCTACTATTCCCTACTCCACTACCAGGATGAATCCCTGTATTAGTAATTTGAATTGTTTTATTTAAACGGGACAATGATTGACTAGCTAATGCATCGATAGCAATAATAAAATCAGGTTTTAATGTATTTACAATACTTTTTATAACATCACTAGTTTCAATACCAGTTGTACCTGTAACTCCTGGTATAAAAGCTGATACAGGTCTAAATCCTTCACTTGGTGTATCATACATAAAAATATGGTTTGTTACTACAATATTTTCTACAGACAATGGTCCTAAGGCATCGGGAGTTGATTTATCATTACCAAGACCAATAACTAAACAGGAAGCTTCATCTTTTATTTTAGTTTTTTCTATAATTTCTTTTAAATATTTAGAAAAAATATTTTTTACTTTTTCTTTATTTTCGTAATCAGTTATATCATTAAACTCAATAGTTATATAATCTCCTACTTTCTTATTTAATAATTTGCTATTTTCTTTATTTAAAAAAACATTAGTTATTTTTATATCATCTACTTCTTCAATATTAGATTCAATTTTTCTATTATTATTTTCAATTGTTTCATTAATTAAATCAGTTCTTAATGTGTACTTATCTAAATCAATATTCTTTCCCATATCATCACCTATCAATATTTTTTCCAAATTTATACTTTTTATTTGCATTTTCTTATTTTTTTTGATAAAATGTATATGTTAATGACTTGGAGGTGAAAATATGCCAAATATGAAAAATGCTAAAAAAGCAGTAAAGACTATTGAAAAGAAAAGAATAATTAATAATAACTATAAAGCCAGTATGAAAACAGCTATTAAAAATGTTGAAAAAGCAGTTCTTTCTAAAGATAAAGATAAAGCAGCTGAGGCTTTAAAAATAGCTATTAAAAGGATTGATAAAGCAGGATCTGCTAAAGTTGTTACAAATAATTTCGTAGCTCGTAATAAATCAAGATTAACTAAAAAAGTTAGTGATATGAAATAAAAATGTCGTAATGACATTTTTTATTTATTTTAATAATAAATTTTGATATAATTAAAATAGGTGATTATATGAAAAGAATTTTAAGTTTCTTATTCTTTGTTGGTTTATTTTTTATTACTTATATTTATCATGAAGACATAACAAAATATATTGTTAATAATTACATATACAAGAAAGAAATTATAATTACTGATTCTAATAAATATAAAAGAAATTATAATTTTGAATTTATTCAACAAACAGATAATTTTGTTCCAAATAATAAACAAGAACTATATAATGTTTTTTATTCTATTTTGAATAATGGTTGGACAAATTTTACTTTTTATTGTGGTGAAGAATATCTTAATTGTAAAGACGACATACAAGATTTAACTAGTGAAAATAATGTAATCTTATCATATATTAATAATTTTGTTCACCCATATAATAGTTATAGTTCAATAAGTATAAATATGAATAATTTCGGAAGAATTAATGTAAAAGTAAATAAGTTATACTCTACTAATGATATATATTTATTAGATAAATTTATAACAACTACTTATAATACACTAATAAAAAATACAATGACTGATGAACAAAAAATAAAAACAATTCATGATTATATAATTAATAATTCTCGATATGATCAAGAATGGGTATCATTAACTAGTGATAATAGAACTCATAAATCAAATACAGCATATGGTCCATTAATGGAACATATTGGTTTATGTGGAGGTTATACAGATGCTATGGCGTTATTTTTAGAAAAAATGCATATTAAAAATTATAAAATTGCAAGTGATAAACATATTTGGAATTATGTTTATATAAATAATAATTGGAAACACCTAGATTTAACTTGGGATGACCCTGTAACTAATACAGGAAATAATGTTTTACAATACGATTATTATTTAATAAATACTAAGACATTGGAAAACAAATTTGATAATGAACATAATTATCCTAAAAACATTTATATTGAGGCAAACTAAAAGACTATTTCTATAGTCTTTTTATTTGTTTAAATAATCTAAAACATCATCGAATGTTTTAACAGGAATTATTTTTATATCATATTTTTCTTTTTCTTTATATTTTAATGCATCTTTATAATTATCTCCATATGGTACAAAGAAAATATCAACTTTGTTATTTACACAACCTTTTAATTTGTATTTTATACCATCAATTTCTCCAACATTACCATTTTCATCTATAGTACCTGTACCCGCAATTTTTAAACCTTTAGTAATATCTTCTTTTACTAAATAATTATATATTGCTAAACTCATCATTAAACCACCTGATGAACCATATTCATTCGGCTTTAAATTAAATTTTACTTTAGGGTTCATATCAATGTTTCTTTTATAAGATAGTCCAATCCCTATCATTTTAATATTATCATAATTAATTATAGTTGCATATCTATTTTCTTTTTTATCATTATTAATAACTACAAAATTTAATTTATCTCCTATATTATGATTATTTATTATATTATTTATATCAGTTTTAGTACTTACTTTTTTTCCTTCTACTTCTATTATTCTATCCCCTACTTTAAAATTATTTTGTGCTTCTTCAAAAATATATGTAATATATATATCAGTACTCTTTATTTTTAGTGTTTTATTAGCTTTTTTATAAGCTACTATAATAGCATTATCATTTGCTTCATCTAACATAAGTTTACCTCTTATATTACTATCTTTTTCTGTTTCGTTAGAAGCAATTACTTCTTCTTTTTTAATTAAATCATAATTTTTATTTAATTTAGCAAGAATATATGAAAATACATTAGCATCACCTTCACTAACATAAGCCATATTTATACTTCCCTTAACTTTATAATTATTTTTTACTTCTATTCTTTTACTTATATCAATTATTCCACCAGGGGCTTCTACATAGTAAGGTAAGGGAAAACTAAATATAAAGTAACTTACTACTAATATAATTATAAATAATATATTTTCTTTTAAAAATTTTAAAATTTTATTTTTCATTTTTTATTCCTCTCTTATATTATTTTACCATAATTATATGCTTTTTTCATATATTTAATTAGGTGAAAATAATGATTAAAAAAATTCAAAGTATTATTATAATAGTTATTTTAATTTATATTGGCTTTATTATTTTATCTGATTCTAGTACAATAATGAATACTGTATCATTTTCTATAAATTTATGGATTAATAATATTTTTCCATCATTATTCCCTTTTTTTATCTTATCAGAATTTTTAATTAATTATGGATTTGTAGAACTATTAGCTGAATTATCTAAACCAATAATGACTAAAATATTCAATATTAATCCTAATTGTTCTTTTATATTTATTATGAGTATGTTATCAGGTTTTCCTAGTAATTCAAAATATACAAAAGAACTATATGAAAAAGGTATTATAAATAAAGATGAAGCATCAAAAATTTTAACATTTACTCATTTTTCAAATCCTTTATTTATTTTAGGAACGGTTAGTGTTTTTTTAAATAATAAAAAGGCTGCTATTTTAATTTTAGTAGTTCATTATCTAACTAATATTATAATTGGTATTATATTTAGAAATTATAATAAAAGTGTTATAAAAAATGATAAAATTTCAATAAAAAAAGCAGTAAATAACATGCATAATAAAAGGATAAATAATTCATTAAATTTTGGTAGTTTAATCAGCAAGGCAATTACTGATACAATAAGTACTTTATTATTAATATTAGGAACAGTTACTATCTTTTTAATTATCTCAACTATTTTAATTAGTAAAATAAATATTAATCCTTATTTTGAAAGTTTAATAAAAGGTATTGTTGAAATGACTCAAGGTATTCAAAGTATAAGTTTATTAAATATTCCAATTAAAATTAAAAGTACCATAATTGCTATGATACTATCATTCGGAGGAATTAGTGTTCATATGCAAGTAAAAAGTATTATATCTGATACTGATGATATTGAATATAAGCCTTTTTTAACTGCTCGATTGTTACATTCATCTATTGCCGGAATAATAGTTTATTATATATTTTCCTTTATAATTAACTAAAATTTACTATATCATCATCTATAATGGCATCATTACTTTGAATTATAACTTCAAAATTAAATTGTTCTTCTATTAATTTGTTATTTATTAGAATAGATATTTTAGTAATAGTATTTATTTCATTATCTCCTGCAGTACTTTTATATGCTTCTATATTCCCAAACTCACTATTATTACCATAATTAACACTATAACTACCATATGTAATTTGTTTTTTATCTTTATTAACAATTAATTTTTCTTTTTCACCATCCATATATGTAAATTCTAAACATGAAGTATTATCACTACATAATTTTAAATTAGATAAACTTTTAGTTTCAAGATCATCGTTTATATTCTTCAATATATTACCTTGTTTGGTAAATAAAATAGTTTTGGTATCTCCTTTTATATATATATCTTTTAATAATAAAACCAATTCAATAAGTAAAAATGATATAACAGTTATTAAACAAAATGTCACCATTAATTCTATTATTGTAAAACCTTTATTTTTCATAATTTCCTCCTAATTAAAATTAGTTTCTATCATAGAATAAGTATCATCATTATATTCTACAATAATTCTATATTGATCATTATATTTAATAGACATTTTTTTGATAAATTGATATAGGCTTTCTGATAATATATTGTTATCTTTTAAACTTATTTTAAATTCTGTTAAATCTTCATTGGTAAGATAAATATTCTTTACATTTAATTTATTTATAAGTTCATTGCAATATGAAATATTAGATACATATTTTTCATTACACATACCATCACTAAAAAACAAGATATATAATTGTTCACGTAAATCTTTTTTTATTTCTACTTCTTTTGTTAAAACATTTATTTTTTTATTATTTTTAATAAATTTTTCAATATTTTTAGTTGAATATATACCATTAATTGTATTATATTTAAAACTATCTTCATAATTATTTTTTAAATTATAAAATTGTGTAAATATAATTAACAATGTTGTAATAACAAAAGAAGATACAACTAAAGTTTCTAAAAGTGTAAATCCTTTATTTTTCATATAATGATACCCCTATCTATTTTATTTTACTCTAATAATTATTATATAATATATTTTTAATATTTTCTAGTATTATTTAATAATAATAAAAATTAATAAAATTTATTGTTTTTTTTTTAATAATATTATATAAT
>CANRLQ010000031.1 GCA_947631525.1 uncultured Bacilli bacterium
TCATGTGCATAAACAACCATATCTTCTAATGTTTCAGAATCCTTAGCAATCGCAATTATTTTATAAATTGTTCCTTTAAAATGTCTATATGTCTCTCCTACTTTTACTTTTCTTTTCATTTTCTAACTCCTTGTACTTCATATAATATTCAACTTTTCCAGTTTTTCTAAATAAATTCCATAATAATTCTTTTTTCATTTATATCACCTATTATATAGTGGTACATTTAATTTTTTTTATTCAAATTTTTATTCAAAATCATTAAAACCAAATTCTTGTAAATATTTTTCTTTATCGCGCCATTTTTTGATAACTTTTACATATATTTCTAAATAAACTTTTTTACCAAGTAATTTTTCTATTTCTGGTCTAGCTTTAATACCAATATTTTTTACCATACTACCTTGTTTACCAATAATTATTTTCTTTAATGATTCTCTATCAACTATAATAGCTATATTTATATGATAACTACTGCTTGATTTTTCTATATTTTCAACAATACAAGTTAAAGAATGAGGTACTTCTTCATTTGTAAGATAAAAAGCCTTTTCCCTTACAATTTCTGATATGATAAAAGTTAATGGTTTATTAGTAATTTGATTTTCTTCGTAATATTTTACTTGGTCTGTTAAATACTTTTTAATAACTTTAATTAATTCTTTTGTATTATTATTTTTAAGTGCTGAAATTGGGACAATATCATTAAAATTATATAAATCTTTATATTCATTTATTTTATTAAAAATTTCTTCTTTTGATAACCTATCAATTTTATTTATAACTAATATAATAGGTTTATTTACTTGTTTAATTTTTTCTAAAACAAATTTATCTCCAGTACCCAATTGCATAGTAGCATCTACTAAAAATAATATAACATCAACATCATCTATACTAAAATAAGCTTGTTTATTTAAATAATGTCCTAATTTATGATTTGGTTTATGAATACCAGGGGTATCTATAAAAACAATTTGTGTATCTTTTTCATTATAAATTCCTTGAATAATATTTCTAGTTGTTTGAGGTTTATTAGAAGTAATTGCTATTTTACTACCAATTATGCTATTTATTAAAGTACTTTTCCCAACATTGGGTCTTCCAACTAAACTAACAAATCCACTTTTCATTTTAAATCATTTTCTGAAAAAGTATATACACATAATTGTTCAACTGTTTTTATACTTTGCTTATTTTCAAAATAAGATACAATTTCCATATCTTTTTTACAATAATCTACTAATGTTTGTCTACATATAAAACATGGCATTATTTCTTTGTTGCTTTTAGCCATTAAATGAATTCTTTTAAAATCATTTTTATTATATCCTCTTGCTATGGCACTATATATAGCATTTCTCTCAGCACATATTCCAGCACTAGGTGATGATGTTTCTATATTGACACCTGGAATTAATGTGCCATCATTACACTCTAATATAGCTGCAACTGGATAACTATAATAATTTGATTGAGAATTTTCTAATAATTTTTCTAATTTTTCTTTCATTTTACCACTACCATTTCTATTATCTTTGGAACAAATATTAATAAACCTATTATAAAAGAAGCTATACTAAATGTTAAAACTGCTCCTGCTGCTGTATCTTTAGCAATTTTGACTAATTCATTTTCTTCTTTTGTAACTAAGTCACATAATGCCTCAATTGATGTATTTAAAAGTTCACTTGCTAAAACCAAACTTATCATTACAAGACATAAAATCCATTCCATTTTTGATATTTTAAAAACAAAAGCTCCACTTATTACTAATGTAGCTATAACAAAATGTATAACCATATTTTGTTCATTATTTACACAAAGCTTTATTCCATTACATGCATATTTAAAACTATTTAACAATTTCTTTCTATCGAGTGATTTTTGCTTCATTAAGTATTTCCTCCTGTAAACTAAACATTTCTTTTTCATCTTCTTCATTCATATGATCAAATCCTAATAAATGTAGAAAACCATGAACTGATAAAAAACATATTTCTCTTTTAAAACTATGACCATATTCTAAAGCTTGTGAATAAGCTCTATCAATGCTTATATAAATATCTCCTAATATACGATAGTCAGTAGTTGGAAAAGAAGTATCATCTTCTAAAGCAATTGCTATCTTTATTACATTTTCTATATCTTTAATTTCGTTTATCTTTTCATTTGTTTGGTTAAATATTTCAAACATGTAAATCCTCTTTTCTATTAATAATATAATACCACATTTTAAAAATAGATTCTACATTAATATTAATTTTATTACAACAAAAAACAACATTATTACTATATATTGAATTTGTAATATGTTGTTTTTATTAAAACAATTAATAATTTTAATTATTCTCTATTTTTGGCATTTCGATTATTTTTTGATAATCTGTTATATCTTCATATACACTAAAAAATATTTCTAAAATTACAACATCTTTATTGATATCTTCATTTATTATTTTATAACTTAATATACTCTCTTCTTTTTTTAATTTAGTTTTAATTTTATTAGCTGCTTTTTGTATTGCTTTATTTATTGCTTCTTTTTTACTATATTTTTCATTTATAACAATTGTTTCTATTTGTTGTTGTTTAATAAAACTAAAAGGTAAAATATTATTTTTTAATAACACTTTATCTTTAGTTAATTTCGTTTTATATTTTTTAAAATTAAATAAATCATAATATTTATTTAGAAATTTAAAAGTATATACATTTTTTTTATTACCTGTTTTTTTTATTTCCTTATATTTTAATGGATATTCGATTGTTACTTTATACCAAGTTTCAGCAAATACTTTACCATTAGCTGAAACAGTATCTTTTATATCTTCATTTAAATAAATATTACCACTTATTATTACATCACCTTTTTTTACATAATCATTTTTATTTTTAACTATTTGTCCTTCTTTAGCTTCTATTTTTTTTATTATGCCACTTTTTGATGCGATAATATTTTGATTAACTTTATTTTGTTTTTTCTCGTTTAATATTCTTTCTTCTACTCTAATTACATATTTTGTTCCTACTCTTTCTATTTCTAACCAATCTATTTTATCTTTATATTCTATAAGTAATTCTTTTTTTATTTTTTGTATTTCATGATAATTTTTAACAAATTGATATTTTTTAATTCCTTTTTCTTCTAGTTGTTCTGTTAAAAATTTTCTAAATTCAGAATCACTATGTATAACCTCAACACTAAAAATTATATTTGATAATAAATATATGATTAAAAAACCTATTAAAATAGATGTTAATAAATACTTATTTTTTTCGATTATTTTTTTTATTTTATAAATACCGTGATATCTTAATATTTCAATATCATAAATGGTTTTAATTTCTTCTATTCTTGTGAAATCTTTTTTATATATTTGTATTATTATTTCATTATATTTAATATAATCAATATTTAATAATTCAATTTTTTCTTTAATCAATTTTCTTATAAATCTTTCAATATTCTTACCTGTTACTTTTATTTCTATTGTTGTTTTTAATTTATAAATAAAACTATTTTTCATGAAATCACCTTAATTCTATATTTTGAAAATCTCCTTTTATCATTAATTCATCGTTCATTAATTTTGATACTACTAAGTTTTTACCTTTAATAGCAACAACACCATCATCATGATTTACAATAATTTTATTAGAATCAAAATGACCTATTGATACATAATTTATAATATGAATTTTATCTTTGTAAACATTCATTTCAAAATTTTCTTGTAATAGATAACTTCTAAATTTATGTACCATATTCTCACCTATATAATTTTATTAAATAGAACTTTAAATATGAAAAAAAGAAAAACTATTTAAGTTTTTCTACATATTCTTCCATTTCTTTTAATTTCTCCCCTCTTAAAGGTCGACATTTTTTATATGCTTCTATATTTTTTAACATTTCTTTTGCCATTCCATTACAAGAACCATATCCACATGAACCACAATTATAACCTGGTAATCTTTTTAAAAATTCTTCTTCATTGTTATCCTTCTTATTTATTAACAAATCAGTTAATACTAGTATTGTCCCTAGTATTAAAGCTGTTAATGTTACTATTAAAACTCCTATCATTTTTGTTTCTCCTTATATAAATTACATCCTCCACATTTAGAACAATCCAAATGACAATTATTTTTCTTTGTTAAATGAAGAGTTAAAATAAATAAAACTATTATTAATATAAATGGTATTAATGTCATATATATCTAGAAAATAATAGAGTCATAATAGCTGCTGTTATTAAAGCTATAGGATAACCTTTAAAAGAATTAGGGACAAAAGAATTTTCTAATTTTTCTCTTATACTAGAGAATAAATATATTACTAAGGTAAAACCTAAACTACTTGATATACTATATACTAACATTTCGACAAAACTATAATCATTTGTAATATTTAATAAAACTATTCCTAAAACAGCACAATTAGTAGTTATAAGGGGTAGATATATACCTAACATATCATGAACTGATTTTAAATATTTTTTTAAAATAATTTCTAATAATTGTACTAAAGATGCTATAACTAAAATAAATAAAATTGTTTTTAAATATTCAGTTTTTGTTGGAACTAATAAATTATGATATAAAAGGTAAGTTATTATTGAAGATAAAGTTACAACTAACATTACAGAAAGTCCCATAGATAAAGCACTTTTTCTTGATTTAGAGGTTCCAATAAAAGGACATATTCCTAAAAATTTAGTTAAAACAATGTTTTCAGTTAATATAGCTGTAATAAAAATATTAATTAGGTTCATCATTATTACCTCCTTTTATAGAATTAAATATTCCAATTAGGATACCTAATGTTAAAAAGGCTCCAGCTGGTTTAACTAAAAATTCCATTGGAAATAATATACTATTATCAAATATTTTATACATTAATTTGAAACCAAATAAATTACTTGTTGAATTGATAATTGTTAAAGTATTATTACCAAATATTTCTCTAAATAAAGCAATTATCATCAATACCAAAGTATAACCTATTCCTATACCTAAAGCATCTTTAAAACTAGTTCTTACATTTGTTTTAGAAGCTACTGATAAAGCTCTACCTAAAACAATACAATTAACAACTATAAGAGGTAAATATATTCCCATTACTTCATAGATAGCTGGAACATAATTTTGAAGTAATATTTCGATTATAGTAACCAATGTTGATATTATTAATATATATACTGGTACTTCAACATTTTTAGTAACAAATTTTTTTATTAGTGAAGTTATAATATTAGAAAATACTAAAACAATTGTAACACATAAACCCATTATATAAGCATTTTCAAAATTAGTTGTAATTGCTAAAGTAGAACATAAACCTAAAAGTAATACCAAAACAGGGTTTTCTTTGATTATACCATTGATTATTGTTTTCATTATTTTCTCCTTTCTAATACAATATCACTAATTGTAACATCAATATTTTTAATATTTTCTTCATTCATAAATGAACCAATATATCTTTTTAAATCATCATCACTAATTTGAGCATATCCTAAACAAAGTAAATTATTTAATAAATTAATTCCTTGTGGTGTTTTTTTTAAAACTTCAGTTGGATATTCTTCTAAATTAATTAAAGTTAAATTATTATTTTTAAATTGAATATAAGTTGGATCTATTAATATATAATTTATATTGTTTTGATTATCTACATATGAAGAAAGTACAAATTCATGTTCATAAATACCATATAATTCTTTTGTATTCACAATTTTTGTATCATAATTTAATTCTTTCAATCTTAAATTAATATTATTAGATACCACTTTACATAAACATTCTAAATTATCACTATATTGTTTTAATTCTTTTGTTTCTTCTTTTACTATTCTATCAATTACTTTTATATAATCACTATATTCTTGTTTTTGTTTACCAATATTTAATAAATTATAATAAAAACTATCCATTTATAACCTTAGTTAATATAAAAAGTAAAAGTGAACAGATAAAAGCTGTTATAGTTAAAGTTAAAATTCCTTGATATTTTTTCATTGTTCACTCTCCATATCATTAATAACATTGGTAAACATTTTTTTAAGGGCTGTTGATGATATAGTTGCTCCAGAAACAGTATCAACATTTTCTATTTCACTTTGGTTATCAATTAATTTATCTAAATAATTACTTTCTTCTACTAATTTATAATAAGAAGCTGTTTCATTATTTTCAATAATTTCAATATTTGTAATTTTTTTATCTTTTATTGTTAACTTAGCTTTAATTGGACCTCCATTACCTTTTTCACTAACAATATAATAATTATTTGTTTTTTCAATAATTTTAAAGTTAGAATCACTACTATTTTTAGTTGTTTTAAAACTATTACCTACCTTAAAACTTATAGTTAATATTAACAATATAGATATAATAAAAGGAATAATTATTTTTTTAATTGGTAATTTATTGGCTGAACCTAATCTATCTAGCAACATAACAAACATATTCATTGTAAGAATGGATGTCATTACTCCCTCAGGAGCATTAGTTAAATATCTAAATGTAACAGTCAAAATACCCAAAAATAAAGCATAAATGATTTGTCCTATACTAGTAGTTGGGCTAGTAACAGGATCAGTAGCCATAAAAACAGCTCCAAACATTAGTCCTCCACTAAAAATTTGAAATAATGGATACCATATTCCTAAATTATTTACACTACCAATTATGTATGTCATTATAAATACAGTTGATATATAAATTATAGGAATTTTCCATTTAATTACTTTTTTAAACAATAAATATATAAAAGCAATTATACATAGAAAAGCACTTGTTTCTCCTACTGCACCTGGTATTGTTCCAAAAAAGAAATCTTTAATTGTTCCATATGGTTTTACTAATGAATCATAAGTACCAATTCCCTCCACTAGATTAACATTAGTAAGAGGTGTTGCTGAAGATAGAGAATCAACTTCATAGGCATTTAAATAACCACCATTTAAATTTATTATTGCCGAATAAGAACTTACAACAAATAGTAATCCTATTAAAGCTGGGTTAAATATGTTATGTCCAAAGCCACCATATAGCATTTTCCCAATAACTATAGCCATAAAACAACCAAAAATTAGAATTGAAATTGGTGTATTTATTGGTAGAATAAGAGCTAAGAAAAGACCTGGAAAAATACTAAATGAATTTTTGATATATTCTTTTAATTCTTGTTTTCTTTTTTTTAAGAAAAAATATGTATATAAATATTCAATTATAAATGTAGAAATTAATCCTATTAAAATAAATATTAAAGGATAAAAAAGCCCCAAAATATCTGTTTTATTATGAACATAAGGTATTATCCCATTTTTATAAAAGGAAAATAAGATTATAGGTATTAAAGATATAAACAAATTTTTCATAATCTTATTTGTTGAATTTTTACTCTTAATAAAAGGACCTTTTAAAACATTAAATTTCATTATTTCACCTTTTTCTTTGCTTCTTGTACATATTCCCTTAAATTTATTTTTGATGGACAAACATAAGAACAAATTCCACAACCAATACATCTATTTACATCAAGTCTTTGTAATTCTGATTTATTATTAATGTTATCTTTTACTAATACTGGGCTTATTTTTACAGGGCAATTATCACTACATTTACCACATCTAAGACAAGTAATAGGTTTTAATTCATGTTGCTCATTTAAAATTAAAACACAATTTAAATTATTTGGAATAATAAATTGATCAGTACTTATACTATTTCCCATCATTGGTCCACCTGCTACTAAAGATACTGAATCAGTATTATAGTTACCACAAATCTTAATTAGTTCATTAAAAGGTGTACCAATTCTTATTTTAATATTAGTTGGTTTATTAATTGCATTACCTGTTACAGTAATTATTTTTTCTATTAATGGTTTATTACAATATACTGCTTCATATATTGAATAAATAGTTGAAATATTACTTATAACAATTCCTTTTTCAATTGGTAATTTTTTATAATCAGTATGTTTTATATATCTAACTAATGATTTCTCCCAACCCATTGGATATAAATTTGGAACTTCGATTAATTTTATTTTATTATTTGTAAATGGAATTATTTTGTCTTTTAATAATTGATTATGTGTTTTAATAGCAATAAATATTTCTTCCATATTAAATATTTCTAATATTAAATTAAGTACTTCAATAACTTCCTTTATATAATTAACTGTAAGCATATAATCAGCTGTTATATATGGTTCACATTCAACAGCATTTATGATTAATGTTTTTATTTCAACATTATCATATTTTTTATAAGTTGGAAATCCTGCTCCACCTAGTCCAACTATTCCGTTTTGTTTTAAAATTTCGATAAATTCTTTTTTATCTAATTTGGATATTTTTTGTTTTTTAAATATATCTTTTTCTTTAAAATTGTTTTCTATTTCTAAAAAATCTGTTTCTATATTAAGACTGTTTATTTTTTTTGTTATTTTTTTTACTTTTCCACTTACACTACTATGTATAAATGTTTCTTTTTTAGTATTTTTTATTATTGGTGTTCCTATTTCTACGGTGTCGTTTTCTTTAACTAATATTTCATCATTTTCTTTTATTTCAAAATAAACAGATTTAGGATTTACATATTCTTTAATTTCATTTATTGAAATTTGTTTGAATTTAGGTAATTTTATTCCTATCATATTCTTCTCTCCTAACAATTTTATTATACTAATTTTTATATTAAAAATCAATAAATATAAAAACTAGATTTAAATCTAGTTAATTATCCTAATACATTATTTAAAAATTTAAATGTTGATTCTAAACTACCAACTACTACATCCTCTATACCATTAGACAATTTTAAACCTATTTTAGATAATTTATTTGCATAATTTACTTTATCATGATTTATATATTCATTTAAATCAACATTTTTTCCTTCAGCTACATCTTTTTCAAATTTTTCTATTTCTTTTTCAATTAATTCTTTTTTATTATATTGTTCAAATTCATAATATCCTGTTGCTTCTGATATATATATTGCTGTAAAACTTACTAGTAAAAATAAAAATAATTTCCAAAAAAATTTATTTGCTATTTTTTTTGCTTTTTCACTATTATTCATTTTTTCCTCCAATATATTCTTCTATAACTGTTGCTAAAAGTTCTAATGTATTTAATACTTCATCGATAGTATTTTCTTTACCTCCACATTCAATTAATATTACTTTATCACTTACATCTTGATTATATATTCCATTTACATTTTTACCTTCTTTTTTTAATATTCCTCTACTTATTTTAGGATATTTTTTATTTAAAATATTATTTATTTTATTAACAGTTTCTAAATTTTTTTTATAATTTTTATGTTCTAAACCAACTACAAATAATATTTTAGCATAATTTTTATTATTAATATTTACTGTTGATGCTTTTTTAGATATAGAATCTCTATGTAAATCAATAATTAATTTCAAATTTTTGTTTTTCTTTATTGTATCTTTTAAATAATATCTACTTGCTTTATAACTAGCTGAATAATCCCAATTATTAATTGTTAAAAATTCTTTTATATTATTTGTTTCAACAAGTGTAAATATATTTTTATCATTTAGTTTTTCTCTTAATATATAAGATGCCATTAATACATTAGGTGTTATATTATGTTCTTCTAAATTATTAGAACTATAGCTTTCTAATTGATGGGTATTATAAATATATACAAGAGGTTCTTTACTACTATTTCCAATTGTATCTTTTATATATGTACTATTATTATCTTCCTCACTGCTATCTGATGCAGTTGTTCCATGAGCATACATTAATCTTGTTTCTACTGGTTGTTTAAAATTAAATGTATTTTCTAAAATACTAATTGGTTTGTTTATTTCTATTTTAGTTACGGTATTTATAAATTTATTTATAATATTATTATTACTTTTTTCATACAATAAATGATGATTAGAATCTCTAAGTAATAATTTTAAAAATTCTTCATTTGAATTAGCTAATCTAATATTTAAAAGTAAAGCTGATAATACTTCATATATAATAACTACTAATACTATCATTATTGCATATTTTATTATGTTTATTTTTCTTAATTTCTTTTTGCTTTTAAACTTCTTAGACATATTATCACCCACTTTATTTTACTAGTTATTATAAACTTTTATGAATAAATATTTTGTCAAAAAAAGAATAGATTTATTTCTATTCTAATTTACTTTAAATTCAATTTTTTCATAAGAAGTTAAATCGATATTTGTA
>CANRLQ010000032.1 GCA_947631525.1 uncultured Bacilli bacterium
GTTTGTCTACACTCTGAAAAACATATTAATAAGTAATTAATATGTTTTCTTTTTTAATAACATTTAAACAATCTTTAATGTTTTCATATTTTTCTTTATCAATTAAGAAACTATATGTAACCAATTCATCAAATTTTTTATCGATTATTTCAATATCTTTTAGTAAATTATTTATTATTTTGATTTCATTATAAGGAAATTCAATTATTATTTTAAATCCTTCTTTTAAATTTACAATATCTGTTTTAGTTAAAGATTCAGTTACGCTTTTAGTATAAGCTCTAACTAAACCACCAGCTCCTAGTTTTATTCCTCCAAAATATCTTACAACAACACATAGTATGTTTGTTAATTCATTATTTTCCAAAACATTTAAAATAGGCATTCCTGCAGTACCACTAGGTTCTCCATCATCGTTAAATCTTTTTATATTATTAATTATATAAGCATAACAGTAATGCGTGGCATCTTTATATTTATTTTTAATTTGTTGTATATTTTTATTAATATCATCAATATCATTAACTTTAATTAATAATGTTATAAATTTTGATTTGTTAACTATATATTCATTAATAATATTTTCTTTTATAGATTTCATTAAATCACCAATTTAATTATAAACTATATTTTAATTAAAAACAATTATATGTTATAATTGCATTATAGAGGAGTTTAGATTATGGAATTAAATTTAGAAAAATATTTATCTTATCATTCACCAGGATATGTTATTGAAATACTTAAAGACAATATTATATCTGAATATGTTATTGGTAATAAATGTATTTTACCTCAACCATTAAAAACTGATAAAAATACATTATATGATATAGCATCTCTTACTAAAGTTTTTACTTCAACCCTTGTATACATAGCTTTTGAAGAAAATAAATTAAATATAAATGATTATGTATATGATATAAATCCTAATTTTGTAAATTTAAAAAAAGTAAGAGTTATTGATTTATTATCACATAATCAAGATATATGGACAGATGGATATCTTGGTAACTGTAAAAGTTCTAAAGAATTTTATAATGTGTTATATACAGCATATGTTAAAAGTACTATTCCAACTTATGTCGATACACATTATATCATTTTATCGCATTTATTAGAAAATATATATAATAAAGATTTTAAAGATTTATGTCAGGAAAAAATATTTGATAAATTAAACTTAAAAAATACAACATTTAATCCTAATCGTTTAAATACAGCTTCTAATAATTATGAACACACTAATGATAAAATAATCGATAATATATATCCTGGTTTAATTCATGATACAAAAGGAAGAATTGCTAAAGAACTTGGTATTACAACAGGACATGCATCAATATTTACAACAGGTTCTGATTTAATACAGTTTTTAAAATCATATTTAGATTGTTCATTATTAAAAAAAGAAACCATTGATTTAATGTTACAACATGATGATACTAATAAAAATAATTATCTTTATTTAAAGAATTTATCTAATAAAGAAGATATAAATGAAATGTATGATGAAGTATTAGAAAAACAAGGGACATTAAATTTACCAAAAACATATAATTACATGGGTACTAGATATAAAAATGCTATTAAGAAAATTAATGATGTTCCTTTTCTAGCTAGCAATAATTCAATTACTTTTAGTGGTTTTACAGGTCCTATGTTTACGATTGATTTTGATAAAAAAATAATAGTTGTCATTATGTGTAATGTTATGCATAATACTAAACTTAGTAGAAAAGAAAGAAAAGACATTACTGTAGAAATTATGAATATGATATTTAATAATTTACTTAGATAAAATATTTGTCTTTTTTTTTGCATATAATTTATTGGTGATAACATGTTTTATAAAAAGATACATAATAGAATTAGGGTAGTAATGTTATTAATTGTATTACTGTTTTTTCTTATTATATTTAAGGTATTTTATATTCAAGTTATAAGTTACAGTAAATTAAATAATTTAGCAGCTAGTCTTTGGAATAGAAATTTACCTATTGAAGCCGATAGGGGAAAAATATATGATACAAATGGTGTCGTTCTTGCTAGTAATAAAACAACTGTATCACTAGTATTAGTACCTAATCAAATAAAAAATAAAAAAGAAACTACTGAAAAATTATCAAAAATATTAAATGTTCCTTATAATGAAATGTATAAACATGTTAGCAAAAGAACATCTATTGAAAGAGTTCATCCTGAAGGAAGAAGACTTTCATATGAAATTGCTGATAAAATAGAAGCCTTAAAATTAGATGGTGTATATTTGGTAAAAGAATCACAAAGATATTATCCATATGATACTTTACTTTCTCATACTTTGGGATTTGTTGGAATAGATAATCAAGGTCTTAGTGGATTAGAACTTACTTATGATAAATATTTGACTGGTGAATATGGAGCCATTAAATATACAAGTGATGCTAAAGGTAATAAATTAGAATTAACTGAAAAATATGAAGAACCACAAGATGGTATTAATATGACTTTAACTGTTAATTATGAACTTCAAGCATCATTAGAAAGAGAGCTTGATAATGCTGTTAGTAAATATAAACCAGATCAAGCATTAGGAATTATTATGAATCCAAAAACAGGTGAAATTTTAGCTATGTCATCAAGACCTAACTTTTCTCCAAGTAATTATAAAAATTATAGTATTGAACAAATAAATAGAAATTTACCAGTATGGATGACATATGAACCAGGTTCTACCTTTAAAATTATTACATTAACGACAGCATTAGAAGAAAAATTAATTGATGTTAATAAAGATACTTATTATGATTCAGGAAGCATTCGTGTTGAAAATGCAAGAATAAAATGTTGGAAACATGGTGGGCATGGAGCTCAAACATATCTCCAAGTAGTAGAAAATTCTTGTAACCCAGGATTTGTAACAATGGGACAAAAAATAGGAAAAGAAAAATTATTCAAATATATTAATAAGTTTGGCTTTGGTAAAAAAACAGGAATAGATTTAAACGGTGAAAGTACAGGAATATTATTTAATCTTGATAAAGTAGGGCCAGTTGAATTAGCAACAACTTCATTTGGGCAAGGTATCTTATAAGTAATACTTTTGAATTTATTTTAGACCCATTACATAATCCATTAAAGATAGGATATATCACTTTAAATTGGATAAATGGAAGACAATTAGATAGTTATAAAGATATAAATAATACAATTAATTAAGTATAATAAAGACTCTATAAGAACAAGTAAAATAGTAAATAATAAAGAAATAAAATATTATTTAGAAGGAAGTAAAATAGTACTTGAAAAAAGAGATAATGATATGTTATACTACATGTACAATGATATAGATGAATTAATAGGATTTAAATATAATGATCAGTATATTATTATATAAAAAATATTCAAAATGACATTATTGGAATAATAGATAGTAATAAAGATATTATAGTAGGATATAAATATGATTCATATGGAAATATTATTTCAATAAAAGATAAAGAAGAAAATGAAATAACAGAAGAAAATCATATATGAAATATAAATCCATTCAGATATAGAAGCTATTACTATGATAAAGAAACAAAATTATATTATCTAAACAGTAGATATTATAATTCATTATGGGGAAGATTTATAAATGCTGATGGAATAATTGGAGCAAATAAAAATATTCTAGGATATAATTTATATGCATATGTTGGGAATAATCCTATTATGAATATTGATTTAAGTAGTAATTTTTCAATAAAAAGTATTTTTAATAAAGTTTCTAATTTTGTTTCAAAATTAACAAAGAATGTTATAAGTTCAGTAACAAGAAATGTATCTAAAATAATTAATTCAGTAAAAAATGCAGTTGTATTTGATGTAGGTTTAGGGGTAGGTGATAATATGAAATATAAATTGTTTGGAAAAGGTATAAGTGTTGGATACTATAATGATAGAACTTTAAAAATAGAAAATGGTAAAATAGAAGTAGGAAATTCAATTGGAGCTGGATTGCAAACACCTATCGATAAAGTTCACCTTGGAACAGAATATTTTCATAAATCTCATAATATTGAAGGAGATTTTTATGGTTCTTTGGCTCATAGTGAATTGTTTCCACTTATAAGTAATACATATAATTGTCCCGAGTCTGAACCTTTATCTTCACTATCGTATAATTCAGAAAATAATGAAACTTTAGGTATAGATAATGCTCATAATATTTTTCTTGGATATGAAACAAATCTACATTCATTAATTGGTGGTCATATCAGATTTGGTTTTAATATATCATGGTCACAATAAAATTACTATATTTTGTAAAAATGTTTAAAAGGTGGTAAATTAATGGAAAATACAAATTTTGATTCTTTTATTAATAAAAGTAAATTATATTTAAAAATATTATTGTTATCATTAATTATATTTATATTTGTAATAAGCATTATCCTAAATTATTGTAAACATGATTTAGTATTAGGTTTAATTTTTTTATTGTTTGGTCTACATATATTTAATATTATGTCATATTTTTCTTTATTAAAGAAATGTAAACAAATAAAAAAATACTTCACTATAAATAATATTATTAACGAATTAAAAAATATATCATTTAATGTTGCAGGTAACTATATTTTAACGGATAATTATATTATTGATTTAACTTCCAAAAATTTTATTATTAAATATACTGATATAATTTTAATATATAAAAAACATGTCTTTAAACGGTATAGTATTGATACAGTATTAAATATAGTAACTATCAATAATAAAAATCATAAATTTGCAATTGACACGGATTGTAATACTATTAATTTAGAATATAAAGATTTTAGTGATATTATATTAAGTAAAAACAAAAATGTATTAGTAGGAAAGACAAAAGAAAATAAAAAAATAGTAAAAGAAAAATATGGTATAGAATTGGATAGAAAGAATTATAGTCCATTCCAAATATTATTAAAAATAACACCTAAAATATTTAAAATATTAATATTTATATTTGTAGGTTGTTTATTTTTTAAACTATATAATTTTATTATAACCTAATATTTACTGAATCTATAAAGGATTATTGATATGCAATAATAATTCAATAGTATTTTTAGATAATATAACAGGCTTAACAAATTTATAATATAGAATTAAAAAAATATTAACATTTTAAACTTTATTTGTTAATAGATAGATTCTTTATTTTACTAATGCAAATTTAAAAAGATGATGAAAATCATCTTTTTTTCATTAATTATAATTCATAAAGGAGGAAGAAAATGAAAGAAAAAATATTAGAAAAATTAATTGAATTAATAAAAGTAAAATCAATTATTACTATTTTAACCTTTATAGCTTTTTTCTATTTATCAGTTACTAAACAAATTGATAAATTTTTCTTTTTATTTCTTTTTTAGTTTGGCATATAACTAGGTTGTATGATAGGGGCAAAATAATTTAATTATTTTCCTATACTTGATTGAATATTTTTTTAATTAAATTAATAAGTTTTTTTAGGAGGTACACAAAGTGACTGATAATATTAAAAAAGAAATAGACTTAAAATTTAGACTTCAAATAAATAAAAGATTATATGAAGAAAATGAAATCAGTTTAGAGTTGTATCAAAAGATGGAAAATTATTTAATAACAAAGTTAAATAATTTAAATAGTAATGACTTGACAAAATAAGTAACATTTAGTTGATGATGCTTTTATCGAAAGAAAGGATAGTGATATTTATAAATATATTAAAGGCTAGAGAAGAGCTAAAATATGGTAAAAGTATATTTGATATGAATTTAAGAGTTGTATATTATGCAAGAGTATCTACGGAAAAAGATGAACAATTAAATTCACTTGAAAATCAAAAAAAGTTTTTTGAAGATTATATAGGTAATTCTAAAAATTGGAAACTTATAGGAAATTATATTGATGAAGGTATAAGTGGCACTGGAGTAAAAAATAGGACAAGTTTCTTAAAAATGATAAATGATGCTATCGATGGTAAGTTTGATATGATTATTACAAAAGAAGTATCAAGATTTGCTCGTAATACAGTTGATTCAATACAGTATACAGATCATTTATTGAAATATGGTGTTATAGTAAATTTTTTAAATGACAATCTAAATACTTTAGATGAAACTTGTGAGTTTAGATTAACTATCATGTCAAGCCTAGCTCAAGATGAAGTTAGAAAGTTATCTAGTAGAGTTAAATTTGGAATGGCAAGATCAGTTAAAGATGGAAAAGTTTTAGGTGGAGGTAACATAACTGGATATTATAAAGAAAAAGGCAAATTATATATAGATGAAAAAGAAGCAAAAATGATTAGAATGTTATTTGATTTATATGCCTCAGGCAATTATGGTTTTAGAAAAATTTCGAAAATTCTATATGATAATGGTTTTAAAAATACTAAAGGAAAGCCATATGCAGATAGAGTTCTTGTAAGAATGATTCAAAATCCAAAATATAAAGGATATTATTGTGGAAATATAAGTTATATAGAAGATTATAAAACTCATAAAAAAGTTAAAAGACCAAAAGAGGAATGGTTAATTTATAAAGATGAAAATATACCTGCTATCGTAACAGAGGAAATATGGGATAGAGCAAATGCAATCCATGAATCAAAGAAAGATTGTTATGAACATAGCACAAGTAAAAGAAGTTATTATGATGATAGATATACATATACAGGAATGATTGTTTGTAAAGAACACGGATGTACTTTTGGAAGAGTTTCTAGTGGTAAAAGAAAAAGTAATCCTGTATGGCAATGTTTAGAATATCAAAGAAGTGGACTAAAAGGATGTCAAACACCTACATTATTTGAAAAACATTTAGATCAAATATTTAAAGAAATTATAAGTGAATTTATATCAAAAAAAGAAGATTTATTAAATCTAATGTTAAGTGATTATCAAAAATTTATATATGAAAATAATAATGAAAATAAAATATCAGAATTAGATGAAAAAATAAAAAGAACAGTTGAGCTAAAAAATAAACTATTGGAGCTTAATTTAGATGGATGTATATCTAATATAGAATTCAAAAATAAAAATGAAAGTTATAATAATGATATTGAATTATATACAAAAATGTTAGAAGATTTAAAGGCAGTACATAAAGAAGAAGATATTTATAAAAAAAGAATTGATAAATTAAAACTTGTTCTAGATAAAAAACTTGAATTTAATAATAGTTTTAAAGATTTATTTAAATTAATAGTAAAAAAAGTATATGTTTCAAAAATTGATAATGATAGAAAACATATAAAGTTTGAGATATTCTTCAATTATGATATAGAACCAAAATTAATTATAAAGGATTTTAGTAATAAAAAGGAATCAAAATATAAGAGAAGTACAGAAAATCATTCTGCATTAGAGTATCAATCATTGGACACCAACAGGGCAAGGTGTTAGTGTAACACCAATTCAACAAATAACAGCTGTAAGTGCAGCAATAAATGGAGGATATTTGTATAAACCTTATATAGTAAAAAGTTTAAATGAACCAGAAACTAATACGGTTATTTTAGAAAATAAACCAACTATTGTTAGAAAAGTAATAAGTGACCAAACAAGTAAACAAGTAAGAAGTATTTTAGAAAGCGTTGTTACAAATGGTACAGGAAGACCTTCATTTATAGATGGATATAGAGTAGGTGGAAAAACAGGTACTGCTCAAAAAGTAAAAGATGGTAAATATATGACAGGTAATTATATTGTATCATTTATAGGATTTTTACCTGCTGACGATCCACAAGTTATCGTTTATGTTGCAATTGATAATGCTAAAGGTATAACACAATATGGAGGAACAATCGCAGCACCTATAGTAAAAACAATATTGGAAGATTCTATTAATATTTTAAATATTAAAAAACCAAGCGGTGCAAGTGAGAAAAAATATAATTATTTAGATAGAAAGTATGCAACAGTACCAAATGTAGTTGGAAAAAATTTAAAAGATGGTATGAAAGATTTAAAGCAATTTAAAGTTGAGTATACAGGTAGTGGAGATAAAATAATTTATCAAGCACCTGAAGCTAATAGCAGAATTTATGAAGGAGAGACAGTTAGATTATTATTGGAATAAAGGGGGCTTACTATGTTAATACTTACAAAAGCTGTTTTAGCAATTATGATAGGTTTTATTTTATCAACTTGTTTAGGAACTATATTAATTCCTTATTTAAAACGTTTAAAAGCCTCTCAAAGATTAAGTATATATCTAGAAGAAGCACATAAAAAAAAGATTGGAACACCAACAATGGGAGGATTAATATTTATTATTCCTACTATAATAACAGTTATATTATTGTTAATAGGTAAAAAAATAGAACTAAGTTATAATTTTATTATTGTTGTATTTACATTTATTAGTTATGCTGTTATTGGATTTATAGATGATTTTTTAATAATAAAACGGAATAATAATAAAGGGTTAACAGAAAAACAAAAATTATTTTCTCAAATAATAGTAGCTATCGTTTTCTTTTATTTATTTATGAAAGCAGATAATGAGCCATTACTTTGGATTCATGCTATTCATTTGAAACTAAATATTGGTTGGTTTTATGGTTTATTTATTTTATTTGTTTTAGTAGCAAGTAGTAATGCCGTTAATTTAACTGATGGACTAGATGGTTTAGCTGGAGGACTATCAGCTATAGCTTTTGGAACATTTGGAATTATTTCTTTAGCAACTGGTTGGTTGGATGGATACATAAGTATAGGCATATTTTGTTTTATTTTATTAGGTTCAATATTAGGATTTTTAGTTTTTAATGTTAGTCCAGCCAAAGTATTTATGGGAGATACTGGTTCCCTTTGTTTAGGAGCAACTCTAGGGACAATTGCTATATTGACACGTCATGAATTATTACTTATTGTAATTGGAATAGTTTTTGTTGTTGAAACAATGACGTGTATTTTACAAATTGTATATTATAAATTAACAAAAAAAAGATTATTTTTAATGACACCAATTCATCATGCTTTTGAAATGAAGGGATGGAATGAAAGAGATATTGTAAAATTATTTTGGATTATAGGCCTTATTGGATCTATGGTTGCTATTGTATACGGAGTATGGCTATGAAAAAAAATAGTTTAGATATTTTACTTTTAATTGGAATAATTGCAATATCTATTTTTGGTGTTATTATGGTTTATTCATCATCATATGTTTGGGCTGAATATAAGTTTAATGATCCATTTAAATTTTTTAAAAATCAATTAATATTTTTAATAATTGGAATTATACTTATGTTAATTATAAGTAAAGTAGATTACAAAATCTACTATGAAAAAATAAATATTTTGTTATTAATATGTACTATTCTTTTGATATTAGTATTAATACCAGGTATTGGAACAATTAGAAATGGTAGTCGTAGTTGGTTTGGAATAGGATCTTTTGGGATTCAACCTAGTGAGGCTGCAAAACTTACTTTAATAATTTTTGTAGCAAAATATTTAAGCAATAATCCAAAGAGTATAAATAATATAAAAAAAGGAGTATTACCAATACTTGAAATAACACTTCTTATATTTGGAATTATAATGTTACAGCCAGACTTTGGGACTGGAGTAATAATTGTTATGACCATTATTGGAATGTTATTTGCAAGTGGTGTTAATTTAAAATTTTTTATATCGTTAGGTTTAGTTGGATTATCAGGAATAGTATGCTTAATAGCTATAGCTCCTTATCGTTTAGAAAGAATTTTATCATATTTAAATCCATGGAGTGATCCTTTAGGAAGTGGTTTTCAAATTATTCAATCATTATATGCGATAGGGCCAGGAGGATTATTTGGTTATGGTTTTTTAAACTCGAGACAAAAACATTTTTATCTACCAGAACCACAAACAGATTTTATATTTTCAATTATAAGTGAAGAATTTGGTTTTATGGGTATAATTATTATTTCTAGTTTATTTTTAATGATTATTTATAGAGGATTTAAAATAGCTTTTAATTCAAAAGAACCATTTGGAAAATTCTTAGCTTTTGGTATTACATTTGGTTTAGCATTTCAAGCTATACTTAATTTAATGGTTGTAGTAGGTTTAATACCAGTAACGGGGTATGCCCTTTTGTTGTACTCATAACTACAATCAAATTTTTCCCTTATTATAAGGGCATTCGTGAGATTATA
>CANRLQ010000033.1 GCA_947631525.1 uncultured Bacilli bacterium
GAAATAATTGTTCTATCTGAAGCATTAATAATCCACCATGAAAGGCCATCAGGTATCATTGGAATAGAATATGCCAACATTTTCTTTAATTCGTGCTTTTTTAATTTGTTAACAGATAAATATTTATATAACTTTTCCTTTATAATTAAAAATATAATACAAAAGAAATTAGCAATAGAAGATGAAATTAATATGAATGAGGCATCTTTTTTCAAAAACATAATAAACCATACATTTAAAATAACAGTAACTACTCCACAAATAACGCTTGCAATAGAGTATCCTACATTATCCCCCAAACCTCTTGCTATCTGAAGAATTATAGAAGAAATAGATAATACTATTATGTTTATAATAATTGCATAAACATATTTAATATTAATAAATTCTTTTAATATAAATAATATTAAAAATGCAATGAAAATCTGAAAAATCAATAGTAAAATGGTACTACTTATAATTACTGTTTTTTTGTTTTCATTATCACGTACATCGATTAAAAATCTAAATACACTTGAATCAAACCTCAAAATAATAATGGGAACAAAAAGTGTAATGTATGTTTGTATTAAATCGATATATCCATAGTCTGATGTTAGTAAAATCTTAGTATATAGAGGAATTAATAAAAATGAAATAAATTGAGTACAAAATTTACCAATAAAAATAATTAAGGTATTTTTTATTAAATCTTTACTTTTATTCATATTTATTTACTTAAATTTTATTTTATTAATATTTATCATTTTAATTATCACCCTTAATTAATTTTATTATTAAATCGGTTACTCTTTCACTTGCATGTCCATCATCAATTAATCCAAATTTCTTTTTAAACTCTACATAATTATTTAAAATCTCATTTTCATCAAATTCTTTTATAATATTTAGTAATTCAATATTATCTTTTGCTATAGGAAAAGGTAGCTGTGAAAAATTGAAATACAATCCTCTTTCATAATTATAAGAATCTATATCATTAGCATATAAAATTACTGGTTTAGAAGCTATGATAGATTCAAACATAATAGAAGAATAGTCTGTAATTAAAATATCACAAGCGCATATTAATTCTTGCATATCATCATACTTTGAACCATTAATGTAATTATTACATTTTATAAGTCTTTCTGGTTCTTTTATATTTGGATGTAATCTAATTATAACTTCCCACTTTTCATTTGTATTTTTTTCTAATAAATTTTTTAATTTTTCAAAATCTATATTATATGGATTATTATTATAATCATTTCTAAAAGTAGGTGCATATAATAATAGATTTGCGTTTTCTTTAATGTTTAATGTTTTATAAACTTTTCTTTTGATAAAATTACTGTTAGTTATTAATATATCATTTTTTGGTGTACCATACTCTAAAATTTTTCCTTTGTATCTAAAAGTATTTTGATACATTTTTGTAGCAAAATCACTGTTTGATATCATAAAATCGGCCATTTTATTATCTTGTTTCATACACTTTACATAATAATCTCCTAATTTATCCAAAACATCATACTCAATTTTTTTTAACATCATACAACCATGCCATACTTGAATATAATACTGTTTTTTTCTTTTTGGAGTCCAATACTCTTTTCTACAATTATCTATCCATACTTTAGATGTAGCCAATTCATATAGTGATTTAATAGAGCCATATCTAACTTTTTTGATTTGTTTTGGTAATCCATTATTATCCCAATTTTCCTTATTAATTAACCAAATTATTTTGACTTTTTCATGTTGTTTAAGTAAACATTCTGATATATATTTAGCATTATCACCATATCCTTTTCCAAAATAATTTGAAATTAATACTTTGTTATTTTGAATAGGAACTAAACGAAACAAATAACCAAAAAAATACATTCTAAATTGATAAAAAAAACGATAAATATGTTTCATAATACAATATAAAATACTATTTTTTCTTAATAATTTTTGTATATGTTGTTTCACTTAACATCACCTCATTTAATCAACTATTAAATTATTATTATTTATATCACTAATTTTATATATTGAATATAACATTAAAAAGAAATAAGCATGATTTAAACTATCAAATAGTCCTAATAAAAACATTATAAAGATTGAAATTAAAGAAGTATATTTAATTTTTTCATTTGAACAGCCATTTATTGATTTCAAAATTATAAATAAGATTATTAAAAATATTAAAAATCCCAAGAAACCTGATTCATATATAATTTGCAACAATGCATTATGGGTATGATTTACAATAAATTTATCCTTAAGAATTTCAATTTTCTCTATTCCATATCCAAAAATAGGTTTTTGTTTTATATATGAAACTCCTCTATCCCATAACATATATCTACTTTCCAAAGTTTGACTTTTATTAAATAAATTCTTAAATAAGTCAGTAAACAAATTATAACATTTAAAAATAATCAATGATATATTTGATGCTAAAATAAATAAAAAAACGGTTAAACTATTTAAAAAAGTTCTAATCTTTATTTTTTTGATAACAAATAGGTAATACATTATACCAAAAAATAATGTACATACCATAGCACCAACAGACCATACATATATTAATGTAAATAAACATATACAATATATCAAATACCTAATGGATTTTTTCTTTCCAAAAGTTGGGTTTACTAATAAAAAATATATCAATGGTAATATTACAAATATAAATCTATTATCCTCTCCTAAAAAATATAATTTATTCATATTATGTTGTAAATATAATTTATCATATAATAAACTACTACTAATAACTGTTATCAAATTGAATAAAATATAAATTGAAAAAACAACAGATATATTCTTAAAAAAAGATTTACTATCTAAATCCATCCACATATCACATAACATTACAAGTGAAGCTATAGGAACAATATAACTAAAACATCTTACTATTTCTCCAGAGTTTAATAAGGTGGATACACATAGTAATACACAATATGTAGCAATTGCTATTATCAATTTCGTAAATTTGCCTCTCATTATAAATAATAAAAGTATAATTATAGCACATATAATTTTTAAAACTAAATATATTTTATCCAATGGTTCTATAGTATTAACAATTAGAGGTTGCAAAAAAGGTATAATTAATAATGTAAATAAATACTTGTTATACATTGTTTGTTTAATCTTTTTCAAAATTTCACTTCCTCTTCTTATATATATTTTTTATAATAAACTTGTAAAGTCCATAATTAATATAAAATAATTTAAATTGTATTCTTTTTAGTAATGATATATTTTTTAAACTTTTTTTGTTTTCTTCTATTATTTCTTTAGTAGTTTTTATTATATCGTTTCTTACTACATTATGAGTTATCATATTATTAATAACCCTCAAATTGTAATTAATGCACCCTATAGAAGAAGCACCTAAAATCTGTGGATATGATTTTTTTATAAAATTATAAACTTCCATAGATGCATCATACAAATCATATAATTTTTCATTAAATTCTTTTGCTTTAAAATTTTGTCCATTTATTGATGAATCTCTTTGTACATAATAATATTTTGGAGTCGGATCATATACTATTACATTTGAAGCATTTAATACTTTATAAATGGTATTTATATCCTCAAATGCCTGTCCTAATGGATACAATATACCTTTAAACAATTCTTTTTTAAATAATTTATTACAGCTTATCATACCTATATCATTTACTAATAAACTATTTTTTAATGCTTCTTCTTTGTTATATACTTTTATTTCATTTCCGTTAGCTATAATTACATTTTTGTTTTTATATTCCATAATATAAGAACATACTGAAATATCTGCATTAAAATTAATTAAATTTTTATATAATAATTCTATCATATCATTTTCTATATAGTCATCGCTATCTATAAAGCAAAGTAAGTCACCAGTAGATATACTAATACCAGTGTTTCTTGCATCTGATAATCCGCCATTTTTTTTATGGACTACTTTTATTCTATTATCTGACAAAGATAGTTCATCACTTATTCTACCACTCGAATCACTTGAACCATCATCAACTAGTATTATTTCTATATTTTTATAAGTTTGATTAACTATACTATTAACACATTTTTCTAGATAAAGTTCTACATTATATATAGGTACAATCACACTTATTTTTGGATTAGTCATAATATTTACCTCACTTTTTAAATTTATAAATAATCAATACTATTTTATCTGATATGTTTACCACATTAAATGTTTTTTTCAAAAAACCAATTCTCCAATCACAATTTATGAAATCTTTTATAAATTGCTTAACATGAG
Organism: uncultured Bacilli bacterium; assembly: GCA_947631525.1. Lineage (GTDB taxonomy): Bacteria > Bacillota_I > Bacilli_A > RF39 > UBA660 > OMSK01. The sequence continues at coordinate 4,262 of CANRLQ010000033.1, forward strand.
TAATATAATATTTAAAACCCTTGTATTCTACAAGTTTTCTATATTCCATATCGAAAAATATTAAATTTTCAAATTGTTTGACATCTTTTTTAGATGGTTTTGTCATCAATTTGTATAGAGATGAAAATGAATATTTTGATGTAATTGGAATATTTTTAACATATTGTAAAATTTTGGAAAAATCTACAACATTTTTTATTGCTCCTTCATGAATTTCTTTTATAATTTCTAATGTTTCTTTTGGAACATTATAATCTTCTAATAAAACTAATGGTTTATTATTTTCTACATAATATTTTTGTGCACTGCCATGGTAAGCAGAAAAAAATGTTTCAATTAATCCTCTATATGCTGAAATTAAATCACTATTATATTTTTTTGTATTTTTATCGAATGCATAAGATTTTTTATTTGAATTTTGTTCACAACTTAAACCAATATAAAAACCATCTATTAAACAGTCGATTTTATTCTTTTTCAATAAATTTTCTAAACAATCTTGCATCGTTCCATGCCAACCAATGTCAACTACAGCAATATGATTAGATGAAATATTTTCTTCGAAATATTCAATAAATGCATCACTTTCTATTTGAGCATTTTCTTTTATTTCATCAATATATTTATTTAGTTTAGACAATAATTTGTTATCGTTAATTATCTTATCCCTATCAACTTCTAAATTGCTTATTATTTTATCTTCTTTATGTAAATTGATAATACCAACTCTTTTTAATAAACTAGAAAAAGTTTCTTTTTTTCTAAATTTAACTATTTCCAATACATCATCAAAGCATGTTATATTTGTAAGCATTGGAACTGTTAAACTTCTCCTAGAAGCTAAAAAATATTGTGTTTCTATTTCTTCATTTTGAAAAAGAATATCATATGCTTTTTTCATGATATAGCCATCTCTAGATAAAAATAATATTTTTTTAATGTTTTTCTTTTGACATTCATTATGCAACCAACAAGAAAATCCTATTAATAGATTTCCTAATGCTTCATATCCAATCTTTTGATAAGTTTGTTCTATCTCACCAATATGATTATTAGTTAAACTATATAGTATGTCATCTCCTAATGTTGATATATTTTCCTTGGATTTTTGATAGTTTAAATGATTTATATTTCTTTTTATTTTATAACTATGTAATCCTTTTAGTTTTGGAACAATAAAATCACTCTTTAAACTATCACCAATATGTAATATATTAGAAGTTCCTAAATCTTTTTTTACATAATCAAAAAGTTTTCCTTCACTTTTTGTACATTTACATTCTGAAGATATATATAATTTATAATAACCATTTATTCCATTCTTTTTTAAAACATTTTGTAAAAAATTTTTGGTATGATACATATCAGATATAAAAATAACTTTTTTATTTTTTAAAATACAATAATTGTATAACTCCAACATAGCTGTATTACAACATATCATATTTGATTCTAATTCTTGTTCATATTTTAAAATATCGTTTGCAGATTTATTATCAATTCTACTATAAATATTATTTATATTTAAATCTGCTCCCTCAGATTGATTCCACAAATCTATTTCTATTTGTTTTCTTTTACTAGAAAAATCTTTTATATTCTTTACATTATTTTCTATATAATTTAATTCAATAATATCATAAATTAGAAATGGATTTGTAACATTTCTTTTTAAAATAGTATCAAATAAATCAAATGATATGTACTCATATTTATCTATCAAATTTTTCAATTTTTTAATTTTCATTTAATATTCCTTCATACTTTTCTACAATATAATCCCAGCTATATTCTGTTTCAATTCTTTTTTTTGCTTTTTTGGATAATTTGTTTATCTCTTCTTTATCTAATTTATCAGCTTTATTTATTAATCCAGATAAATTTTTTTCTTTTTTATTCCAATATAAAGCACCATCTTTTGCTACTTCTTTGTTAAATTCAACATTTAATAATAAATTAATTTTTGTTGATGCTAGGGCTTCTAATAATGATGGATTTGTTCCACCAACTTCATGTCCATGAAAATACCCATATGCATTTTCTCTTATTTTTTTTAACAATTGTTTATCATAAACTGTATCTACAAATTTAATTCTTTTATCATTTTCAAAATTTGTTTTTCTTTTTAAATTTTCATAAAATTTATTTTTTTCAACATTTGTAATTATTACTAAATCCTTTTTACTTTTAGAATTCATAAATTCTTTTATAATTGTTTCATAGTTATTTTCAGGTACAAATCTACCAACAACTAAATAATAATCATTTTTTCTTATATCAAATTTTTTAAACCATTCTTTTAATTCAGTAGAATTATCTTTTAATGAAGATTTTGTTGTATCAGATCCATATGCAATATAAACTGTAGCTGGCTTATATTTTTTATAATTATTTTTGATATATTTTTCTATATTAATTGAATCACAAATTAGTAAATCTGAATATTTTACCATTAATTTTTCAGATAATTTCCAATATTTTTTTACAAAATAATTCCACTTTGCTCTTTTCCATTCATGTCCATCTGGATTCACATATACTTGAAAATTAAGTTTATGTAATTTTTTAACATATCTATTAAAAAAAGGACCTATTCTACATGCCAAAACATATACAATACCTGAATTTATATTATTTTTTTTGATATATTGTATTACTTGTTTAAGAGCATTAATATCATAATATACTGCTTTTGCTGCACCTATATTTGGTACACTTACATTAAAACAACTTGCATTATTATATACAAATTCTGGTTTATTAGAATTCATGCAAGCAACATGATATTTTATATTTTTATTTTTTTGTCGTGTTACTAATTCATCTACAAAGGTTTCAAAACCTCCATATTGTGCCGGTATACCTTTTGAACCTATTATAAAAATATGTTTCATATTAAACTCCTTTATTACATCGTCCTACATAATTATACAATATTAGGTATATTAAATCAAGTTTACAAAAAAAAACAAATCTTTACAAATTTGTTTATTTTGCACCCCTTGTTCCAATAACAGCACCTGCTGTCTTTAATAATATTTTTATATCTTCTTTAGAGTTTCTTTCTAAAGCATATTTTTTATCTAATTTTAAACGATTGTTAAAACTTATATCACTTCTACCACTAATTTGCCATAGTCCTGTTATGCCTGGTTTACAAGTAATTATATAGTTATAAAAATTACCCATGTCTTTTTTTTCTCTAAATAAATATGGTCTAGGGCCTACTAATGTCATATCTCCTTTTAAAACATTTAATAACTGTGGAAATTCATCTATTGAATATCTTCTAATAAATTTTCCTATTTTTGTTATTCTAGGGTCATCTTCTAATTTTTTATTAGTCAAATATTCTTTTCTTATTTCTTCATTTTCTTCCATTAGTTTTTCTAAAATTTCTTCAGCATTTGGTACCATTGATCTAAATTTATATATTTTTATTGTTTTTCCATTTCTACCAATTCGATCTTGTTTAAAAATGATTGGAGCAAAGTCTTTATGACAAATGGACATAATTTTTATAATTATGCACAATGGTATTAATAATATTGATCCAAATAATCCAGCTATAATATCTATAAAACGTTTAAAAAAAGAATATATATAAAACTTAATTTTAAGTAATAATTTATTATCTTCTATATTTTCCATTTCTAAAACACTCATTTCATCCATAAAATCAACTCCTGATTGATTCACTATTCTATATCATATATTAAAATAAAACAATATCAATTGTTAATTTTTTCTTTCCAATTTTTTCATATTTTTCGTATATATTAATTATATATTTTTAATAAGTTTCTGTCAATATTCGACATGTATTATATATGTAAATAAAAAAATTAGTTTTGCAACTAATTTATTATTAATTATCTTTTTTGCTTGAATCTTGGTTAAATCCGTATTTACGATTAAACATTTCAACGCGTCCTTTTTTAGATACTGCACCTTGTTCACCTGTATAAAATGGATGACATTTATTACAAGTCTCTACATGTAATTCTTCTTTGTTAGATCTTACTGTAAAAGTATTACCACAAGAACAAGTTACTTTTGTATCTACATACTCTGGATGTATTCCCTTTTTCATATATCTTTCTCCTTCCGCCATGACTTAATTTAAGTCATAGTAATTTAATGCTTTTATATTATAACAATAATTTTTATTAATTGCAACTATTTTTAATCATTATTGTTTCCAAATAATCTAAGTAAATCTAAGAAAACATTAATAAAGTCTAAATAAAGTTCTAAGGCTCCTATAATTGCTAAATTTTCTTCTGGCAATACGTTGCTTTCATACATTCTTTTTATTTTTTGAACATCGTATGCAATAAAACCAATGAATATAATTAGTGATATAATAGTCAATCCTAAATCTAATGTTTGATTACCTATAAACATATTGATAATTGATACAATAACTACTCCTAGTAATATCATTATCAAATATGTTCCAAATTTTGTTAAATCTATTTTTGTAAAATATCCTAATAGCGCAAATATTAACATTAATAATGATGTTATTAAAAAAACCATTATAATTGATGTTATTTTAAATATAACAAAAATTGTTGAAAATGTTAAACCTGTTAAAATTGAATATAAAATAAATGAAATTTTTGCTGTCGTAGAACTCATTTTATGAATTCTTGCTGATAAAAATATCACAGTTACAAATTCTAATATAATAATTACCCAATACCACCCTGTTGATAATACTTCTTCTAGTATTTGTGGACTACTAGCGACCATTGAACCTGTAACAAAAGTAACAGCTAATCCTATAAACATCCATAAAAATGTTTTTGAAAAAATTTTTGACAAATCCATAATTACACCTCGCTTTCATTATATCATTTACATTTATATAAGTAAATATTAATATTTTAAATATTTTTTTATTTTTTTATAAATTTCTTTTTGTCCTTTTTTATTTAATTGATTATTATTAAAACAGTTTTTATTTAAATTTGATATATCTATAAATTGTATTTCATAATCTAGACATTTTTCTTTAACTTTCATATTTAAATATTCAAATATTTCTTTATATTTTGATGAATCATTGTAAAAACCAATTATAAATATTTTCTCTTTTGAATATTTTTTTAATAATTTAAATAATCTTTCTATATCATCTATTATGTTATCTATATAATTATACATTTCATTTATATTATTATAACCTAATTTGTAATAAATATCATTATTTCCTATTGATAATGTTATTATATCTGCTTTTATTAATACATTTTGAATTGTTTGATTTTTTCTTTTTATTTTTATTTGCCTATTATCTTCAATATCTCTTTTTAAATTTCTACTTCTACTTGGTATATCATCTTGTATACTTCTACCATCTTCTTTTTTTTCTTCTTTTTTAGTTATAACGGGTAATTCCTCTTCTTCTTCCACAAAAAGAATTTCCTTTATTTTATCAAATAATCCCATTATCTTTCACCTTCCTAGTTAATTAAATCTCCATCATGTATTTCTTCATCTTTATATTGACTTTCAT
>CANRLQ010000034.1 GCA_947631525.1 uncultured Bacilli bacterium
ATCATCTCCTTTATTAAATTATACCAAAGAAAAAGTAAACACAACTTTTTTGTGTCTACTTTTATCTTACAACTTCAGTTAAAAAATAAAACTTTTTTTATTTGTTTATATTGATGATGTGTTACTAAAATAATTCCAATGCTTGTTGATATAACAAGTCCCCATAAACCAATTTTTAAATTTGAAAACAGAAATAATAAAATAGTTCTACTAATAGTACCGATTAAACTTCCATTCATAGCCTCTTTAGCTTTACCCATTGCTTGTAAACTGCTTGTTAAAGGTGCTTGAATATATTGTAAAAGACAAATAGGAGCTAAAACTCTTAAATAATTAACACCTTCATTAGTATTATAAATAATATTTAGAAAAAAAGAAGGAAATATTTCAAAAAGAATTGTTATAGGAATTCCTATCGCAAGAGAAAGATAAATAGCTTGTTTAATTTTTTTATTTGTATATTTTAAATTATTGTTACTATATGCTTTACTTATAACAGGAATTAAAGCTTGAGATATAGCCATTGTAAAAAATGATGGTAATAATAATAATGGTAAAACAAAACCACTAATGACTCCATATTCATATACAATATAATGATTTGAATAACCACATTTTAAAAGAACACTTGTTAAAATAATTGGTTCAAAGAAATATCCTATATTTCCAATAAATCTTCCAATGGTAGTTGGAATGCTAATATTAAAAATACTTTTAATATTATTTTTTTTAGGAACAAAATATTCACTTTTTATTTTAGAATTTTTAGGTAAAAATAAAGTTAAAATAATAATCGATGTAAGTTCACTTACCATATTTGAAAGAACAATAAAAGCAACTGCAAATTCAATACCCTTGGTTAAAAAAATAGGCACACCAATAATTAAAATAATAATTCTAATAATATCTTCACTTATGTTAGAAATAACATGTGGTACCATTCTTTCTTTACCAAAGAAGTAACCTCTTATAATTGATGAAATACTTATAAATGGTAAAACAAACCCTATACAAATTATTCCATAGTATGTTCTAGGTTCATGTAATAAATTATTTGAAATAAAATTACCAAAAAATAAGATAACTAAAATTATTATAAGATTAATAAGTAATGAAATAGGAATAATGGATAAAATAATATTTTTATTATTATTCTTTTCTTCTGCAACTAATTTAGAAATAGCTACAGGAAAACCTAATTGAGCTAGTGTGATAAGCACCATATATGTTGGAGTTAATAACATATATATTCCAATACCTTCAGCACCTATCAAACGCGTTGTAATAATTTTTATAAACATTCCAAGTATTTTAGTTATAAGACCTCCGATAATTAAAATAATACTTGATTTTATAAATTGGCTTTTTTTCATAATATTACCTTAAAACCTTTCAAAAAAAATAAATTTAATATATAATATATATATGAGATTAGAAACATATTTATTATATGGAGGAGATAATTTATGGAAATGGAATTCAGTTCATTAGAAGAATTATATAAAAGAATAAGACCAGCTTTAAGAACAAAAAAAGAAGAGATGCGAAGAAGTGGTTTCATTTATATTAAAGAAGAAGATATATGGAATTATTTAAAAGAAATTAAATGGACAAACTCCAAAAATTTATCTTTATATAAGATGGTAAATGATGTTTTAAATGTTGATAATTTACTTATCGATAAATATTTAAAAAATAAATTAAATATGCGTAATAGAAATATCTATTTTGATAATTAGAAAGGAAATTTTTATGATAAGAACAGATAAGAAAAACAAGAATTATGTGTGGGTTGATTATACTGATATAATACATGCGATTAGTTTTGCTAATAAAGAAAAAAATCAATTAATGATAGATTTATTAAATGATAAATTTCTTAATATGGATGTACAAACAAATTTGTTAAATAAAAAAAGTATGTTTAAATTAAAAAAAAGTGATAAAGTTTATACCTATTTAAAGGATTGTCCTTTAGTAGAAGATTATGATACATTGATTAATGTTAATATTTTAAAAGATGCTTTAATTAGAGCTTATTATGAATTTAATTATGAAAAAAAGAAAAAATTATCTAAATACTTTCGTTTATTCATTGATAATGAAATAAGAGGAATTGATAATAAATTATTAATCGATGAAATATTAAATGATAAAGAATTATTAGAATATATCAAAAAATATGAAAATTTTAATGAATATATAGAAGATAAAATAAATAGAAATATTCAAAATGACAATATTATGTATTATGATAAAAATAAAGAAAAAATAAAGAATAAAGATAAATATGTAGCTTAAAAGGGAGTGGTAATAGTGACCAAGGTTAATGTAGGTTTAACATTTAATGATTTATTTAAGAAGATATCAACATATATTGATGATTCTAATGAAAAAAATCTTATTAAAAAAGCTTATAAATATGCTGCTACAAAACACTTTGGTATTAAAAGAATGACAGGAGAAGACTATATTGATCATCCTTTACAAGTTGCTTATATATTAACCGATATAGATGCTGATGCTGAAACTATATGTGCTGCTCTTTTACATGATGTAATAGAAGATTGTGATGTAACAAAAGAAGAATTAGAAAAAGAATTTAGTCCACAAATTGCTAATCTAGTTGATGGCGTTACAAAAATTAATAAATTAAACTTAGTTACAGGTAGTAGTTCTGTAGTTGCAACTCAAAGAAAAATATTGGTTGGTTTATGTGGAGATGTAAGAGTTATTATTATTAAACTAGCTGATAGACTTCATAATATGAGAACTTTATGGGTACATCCTGAATACAAACAAAAAGAAAAAGCCATTGAAACATTGGAAATATTAACACCAATTGCTCATCGCTTAGGAATGAATAAAATCAAGAGTGAATTAGAAGATTTATCGTTAAGATATTATAAACCAGAAGTATATTATTCAATCGTAGAAGAATTAAATCAATCAAAAGTCGAACGTGATAAAGTTGTCGAAGAAATGAAAAATAAGGTATCTAATCTTTTAAACGATAATAATATAGAACATGAAATAAAAGGAAGAGCTAAAAGTATATTTAGTATTTATAAAAAACTTGATAAAGGTAAAAAGTTTAATGAAATATATGATCTTTTAGCACTTAGGGTATTTGTAAATACAGAACAAGAATGTTATAAAACATTAGGAATAATCCATTCTAAATATCGTCCTATTCCTAAAAGATTTAAGGATTATATAGCAATGCCTAAAACTAATATGTATCAATCTTTACATACAACAGTGTTTGGTATTGATGGGTATCTTTTCGAAATTCAAATTAGAACTTATGAAATGGATGAAGTAGCTGAAAGAGGAATTGCTTCACACTGGGCATATAAAGAAAATAATGGTGATGGTAGAAGTTTACTAAATAATAATATGGAACAAAAACTTCAATTTTTTAGATCAATCATTGAATTAAACAATGAAGAAGCTGCGGATGAAGATTTTGTTAATTCTGTAAAAGAGGATGTTTTTAATGAAACTATCTATGTTTTTACGCCAAATGGTGATGTTATTGAACTTCCAAGAGATTCAACACCGATTGATTTTGCTTATAGAGTTCATACTGAAGTAGGAGAAAAAACAGTAGGAGCTTTAGTAAATAATGTTATAGTTCCACTTGATTATAAATTAAAAAATAACGATATAGTTAAAATAAATACCAATCAAAATTCGTTTGGACCTAGTCGTGAATGGATTAATATGGCTAAAACAAATCATGCTAAAAATAAAATAAAATCTTTCTTTAATAAAATAGAAAAAGAAGAATATTTAAAGAAAGGTGAAGAAATACTTAATAAGGAATTAAGAAAAAGAAAAATTCCTATAAATGATTTTATGACATCAGAAAATGTTGATAAAATATTGAAAGAATACAAATATAATAATATTGAAGAAATTTATATTAGTATTGGTAATAATAGTATTCAAGTAGGTTCCGTTATAAATACAGTAATTAATGAAGAAAAAGATATAAAAGAAGAAATAATTCTTCGAAAAACGCAAAATAAACAAATAGAAAAACCAATTATAAAAAATGATATAATAGTAGAAGGAATAGATAATATAAAAGTTAATTTAGCTTCATGTTGTAATCCTATTCCAGGGGACCGTATTGTTGGTTATATTACAAGAGGTTATGGAATAACTGTACATAGACTTATGTGTCCAAATGTAAAAGAACTTGAAAAAAGATTAGTAACAGTTAAATGGAATTCAGAAATAGATAAAAAATATCCAACTGATTTAATTATTCAAGGGTTAAAGGGCAAAGATTTATTATTAGATATAATATCAAAAACAACTAAAACTAATGTGTCAATTCAAAGTATTAACACTTATAAAAATAAAAATAATATTGTGTATGAATTAACTGTTTTAGCTAGTAATAAAGAAGATTTAGTAAAATTTATGAATGATGTTAATCAAATTAATGAAATAGTAGAAGTAGAGAGATTGATAAGATAATGAAAGTAGTTGTCCAAAGAAGTTTAAACTCAAAAGTAAGTGTTGATAATAAAATAGTTGGAGAAATTGATTTTGGTTTAGTTTTACTAGTAGGTTTTACTTTATCTGATACAGAAGATGATATAGATTATCTAATAAATAAAATTATTAACCTTCGCATATTTAATGACGAAGATGGTATTATGAATAAATCACTTATCGATGTTAATGGAAGTGTTTTAAGTATTTCACAGTTTACTTTATATGCTGATACCAAAAAAGGTAATAGACCAAGTTATATTAATGCTCTTAAAAGTTCTGAAGCAATAAAATTATATGAAATTTTTAATAATAAATTAAGAAATAAAAACATAAAAGTAGAAACAGGAATATTTGGTGCTGATATGTTAGTAAATATAAATAATGATGGGCCTGTTACTATTTTGTTAGAAAGTAGGTAATAATATGAAAAATAAAGTTAATTATAAATTAGTTAATTTAGCACTAATAACTTTAATAATATTTTTAATATATAATACAGGGCATTTGTGGTTAGGTGTTACTAATAAAATAATTAAAATTTTATTTCCATTTATAACAGCTTTTGTAATAGCATATGCTTTATATCCTATTTTAAAATTCTTAAGAGAAAAAGGAATACCAAAAGCTCTTGCTATAATAATAATTGTTTTAATAGTTGTAGCTATTATATGTTTTGTAATATTTTTAGTAGTTCCACTTTTATTTAATCAAATGATAAGTTTGTTTAATGCTATTATTACATTTATAAAAGAAATGTCAATGAAATTTGATTATAATTTAGGACCACTTCAAGATTCATTAACAAATGGTTTTAATGATATTATAATGTCAGCAGGAAGGTATGTTTCAAATGGTGCTATTAATATTATAAATCTTTCCTTAAGTTGGATTACAAATATATTTCTATGTTTTACTTCAGCTATTTATTTCTTAATAGATATGGAAGCAATTAGAAATTATATTAAAAATTATTTAAGTAAAAAATCTTATAGAGGATACTCATTTGTTAAAATACTTGATAATGAAATGAAGAATTATTTAACAGGTTTTATAGAACTTATGGTTATATCTTTGTTTGAGTATACAATTGCTTACACAATAATAGGTCATCCAAATGCTGTACTTTTAGGTTTCTTAGCAATGTTATCACAATTAATACCATATTTTGGAGGTATAATTACTAATATTATTGCTGCTATTACAGCTTTTGTAGTAAGTCCAGCTTTACTTATTAGAACTGTTATAACATTTGGAATTTTATCATTAGTAGATGGAAATATTATAGGGCCACTTGTATATGGAAAGACAAATCAAGTAAAACCAGTAGTTGTTATATTATCGATAACAGCAGGTGGAATTTTAATGGGAATAACAGGTATTATAATATCATTCCCACTTGCAATTATATTAATTTCAACATTTAAATTTTTTAAAGAAGATATTAGTGATAAAATAGATGATATAAAAGAAAAAAATACAAAGAAATCAAAATAGTAGAAAAACTACTATTTTTTTGTACACTTATTCTCCGCTTTTGCATATTTTAAAGTGAGGGGTGATGATAATGGCATATAAAGAAATCGTTACTAAAGCAGTAATAGGAAAAGGTAAAAAATATTTTAAAAATAATTATACGATAACACCAGAAACAACACCAACTACAGTACTTGGATGTTGGGTTATCAATCACAATTTTAAAGGATATAAATCGGGAGATAGAGTAGGAGTAGATGGTTCATATGATGTCAATATATGGTATTCATATGAAGATGATAGTAAAACAACTGTAGTAAATAAAAAAATAGATTATAATGATTTATTTAATGTTCGTATAAAAGATGAATCTGATTTATCAAGTGATACTGATATTATTGTTAGAACTTTAAAGCAACCTAATTGTATAAAAGTAGATATTGATTCAGATGGAAGTATAAATTTTGATATTGAAAAAGAATTAGGTGTTGAAATAGTAGGAGAAAAGAAAATGAAAATTGCAATTGAAGATGAAGAGGAACCTTGGGATGTAATTGAAGATGATGTCGATGATGAAGTGTTAAAAGAAATCGATGAAAATGTAGATGAAAGCTATATAAAAGAAGACGAGTAGTCTTTTTTTAATTTTGTAATAATTTAGGTGTTAATAAAAAAAAGTTGACATATATTATAATAGTATGTTATAATCATTTCAAGAAAGCGAGGTATAAGTATGGCAGTTAAATTAAGATTAAAAAGAATGGGAGCAAAGAAAAGACCATTTTATCGTATTGTAGCAGCTGATTCAAGAAGTCCAAGAGATGGAAGATTTATAGAAACAGTAGGTACATATAATCCTATTACAGAACCAGCTGAAGTTAAAATAGATGAAGAAGTTGCTTTAAAATGGTTGCGTAATGGAGCTCAACCAACTGATACAGTTAGAGATTTATTAAGTAAACAAGGTATTATGAAAAAATATCATGAACAAAAAATGACTAAAAAAGAGGCTGAATAATATGAATTTAGTTAATTTAACAGAATTTTTAGTAAAGAATATTGTAAAAAATCCTGATATGATTTCAGTAAAACAATATGATGATGAAGAATTTATAACAATTGAAGTACTTGTTTCAAGTGATGATATGGGTTGTATAATCGGTAAAAACGGTGTAATTGCTAATTCAATTAGAACGCTTATTCAAGCTTCAGCTTATGCTAATGATTTAGGAAAAGTAAAAATAAATTTTGAATCTTTTTAAGAAGTTAAACTTCTTTTTTTTATGGACAAAATATGTTAAATTGGCTAAATTAGGAAATAAGAATGTAAAAAATATGATTATTGCAAAGAAGAAATTGTTTTTTAAATCTATAAATGTTATAATTTTTTTAACAAATAACTTACTATATATAATAAAATTTAGGATATCAAAAAAATATATATTGTGATTTGTACTAAATTCAGAAAAAAATTTTAAAAATTCATACTAACTTCAAGAGGTGTAAAATGAAATGATTTGAATATATTATTTAGATAGATAAAAATAAAATAACAGGTAATATAGCAAAGTTAAAAAATAACAAGATTTTAAGATAATTAAACGATAGATAATTTAAGAACAATTATATTGTGTTCTAAAATTATCTATGAAAACTCATATAAAAATCAAGTAATAGGAGAAGATATAAATGAATTACAAATTAAGTGCAAAAACAGGACAAATATTACATGCTAAAGAATTATCTTTTGAAAGAGCATGTATAGATGATTTAGATAATATATTAAGACTATATGCAGAAAGAGTGAAATGGTTTAAAGAAAAACAAATAAAACAGTGGAGCAAATATTTAGAACGCCACCCTAAAGAAGAATTTATTGATTTAATAAATAATTCAAATTATTTTATATTAAAGAAAGACAATGAAATAATTGCGGGATTTGAATTATCTACTAATAGTAAATATTGGAGAGATGAAAAAACTAAAGCTTATTATATTTATAAACTCGTAATCAAAGTAGGTTATAAAAATATTGGAGAGTTGATTTTTGAAATTTGCGAAAACGTCGCTAAAAATAATAATATGAATTATTTAAGATTAAACTGTTTAAAGAACAATGAAAAATTAAATGAAATATATAATAATCACGGATTTAAATTTATTAAAAATGGTTATGAAGATTATTATAGTTATTTTTTAAGGGAGTTGAAAATAGATGAATAAAGCGATAATAGGTATTGTAGCAAAATATAGAGATGGAGCAGAAAAAGAAAAAAGAGCAGATTCTCGTATTAGAAATGAAGTAAAACAAGCAATTTTTGACAATGGAGCTATCGCTATAGGTATAATTTCGCCAAACGAAAAAATGCAAGGTGCAGGAGATAATTGGTTAGATTATAATGACAAGATAGATAAAGAAAATATAATTAATCAAATTAAATTATGTGATGGAATTATTTTACAGGGTGGAAATGCAAACGAGGCATTTGAGCCTTTTATTGCAAAATATTGCTATGATAATGATATACCTTGTTTAGGTATATGTGCAGGACAAAATAGTGTTGTTAGAGGGCTTGGGGGAACAACTTTTAAAGTATCAAATCCAGAAAAACATAATCAACCTAATAAAGACTATGTTCATAACGTGAATATTGATAAAACATCAAAATTTTATAATATTGTTAAAACAGAAAAAATTAGAGTCAATTCAAGACATAAAAGAGCAATTGATACATGTCCATTATTAGATAAAGTTGGTTTTTGTGAAGATGGCTATGCTGAAGTAGTAGAATCCAAATGCAAAAAATTCTATATGGGTGTAAGATTTCATCCAGAAAGTTTATATAAAATTGATGAAAATATGAATAATATATTTAAATATTTTATAGATGTTTGTAATAATTAAAGTTGTTATCTCCTTCCCTTAGGGCACCAGATTGATACAAAACCATAAGAGGATTTACTAAAGAAGAAATAAAAAAAGAAATGGTAGAAGAAATATTAAATTGTGGACGATTAGCTCCATCTACAAAAAATAGACAGCCATGGTATTTTGTTATAGTTACAAAAAAAACAAAAGACAAAATAGCAGATATGATGATTAATTATACAATCAATACTAATGAAACTAATGAGAGAGAACTTTTAGGTCATAAAAGTAGTGTTAATCCTACAGCAAATGTAATAAAACAAGCACCATTATTAGTTTTAATATTTAGAGAAAAAAACGATAATTGGATTATAGGAGATAACTTATCAATTGGAGCTTGTGTAGAAAATATGTGTTTAAGAGCAACTGATTTAGGAATTGGTTCTTTGTGGATTAAAGATACTATATATGTTGCAGAAGATGTTGCAAAAATGTTAGGACATGAAGATATGGAACTAAATTGTGCTTTAGCTCTTGGTTATGCAAGTCAATTTCCAAAAATGAGACCTAGAAAAAGGTTGGAAGATATAATTGAATGGTATGAAGATTAGGACTAAATAAATGGTCTTTTTTTCATATCTATAGCATT
>CANRLQ010000035.1 GCA_947631525.1 uncultured Bacilli bacterium
CATTGTTGATTTATTATATGAAGCATTGATTTATGAAAGCAATAACAAAAAAGAATCTTGAATAGATTCTTTTTATATTACTTCCATTATATTTGGAACAATTTGTTTTTTTCTTGATACACAGCCTGCTATATAATAACCTTGTTTTATATCAGGAGCATTAAAAGCTAATGATAATTGTTCTTCATTTCCGCTAGTAAATAAAATATATGTACCATTTTTAATTATATCGGTAATACATAATAATACTAATTCACATTCTTTATTTACCTTAATGTCTTCAATCAATTTTATATAGTCATTTTTTTCATTTAGTATTTCTTCAACATTTAAAGTAAATACTTGTGAAACAGCAAATTTTTTATCATTAACAGGGAATAATTTTATATCAGAATTTATTATTTCTTCTTTAGTTTGACCTTTTAGTGAAGTACCGGCTTTAAACATTTTATTAGCATATTCCACATAATTAAATCCAATAATTTTTTCTAATTCGTTTACAACATGTTTGTCTTGATCAGTTGTAGTTGGACTAGTAAGAGCTAAAGTATCAGACAAAATACCAGAAATCATAAGGCCAGCAATATCTAAAGGAATTTGGATATGATTTTCTCTAAATAATGAATAAATAATTGTACATGTGCTTCCGACAGTCATATTACGAAAATTTATAGGTTGTTTAGTAGTAAGATCACCTATTTTATGATGATCAACAATTTCTAAAATTTCAGCTTCATCTAGTCCTAAAACACTTTGACTAGCCTCATTATGATCAACTAAAATAACTTTTTTTCTTCTTTTTTCTGTTATTTCAGTTACCCTTACAAGACCATGACATATTCCATTTTTATCAGTAATTGGATAGTTGTTATGACCCAATTTACTACTTTTTACAACAAATTCATCATAATAATCATTTTCATCAAATGTTTCAATATTATTATCAAGAACAACATTTTTTATATAATTACTAAGATTCATTAATTTAGAAGTATGAAAACTATCATAAGGAGTCCTAATAACATTAACATTATTTTTTTTAGCTATTTCTAAATGTTCATCTTTAATTTCATTATTTCCAACAATAATCAATAATTTAATACAACTATTTACGGCATATTCAATTACACTATGTCTATCACCAACAATTAAAATAGTATCATTGTCAAGTTTTAAATTTTCTAAAAATGTAGTACTTCTATAAGTAGCAGCTAAAATAGAACCTGTTATTTGCTCATCACATTGTACTAAAACTTCAGCTTTTAAAATATCAATTATATTTTGTAAAGAAGTATTAATTTTAGTGAAATCACCACTAATTAAATCTTTAAAAATTGTTTTCATTGTTACTAAATTACTAAATTTGTTATTTTCTTTTACGATAGGAACACCTGTTATATTTTTTTCCACCATATAATTATATGTATCGATTATTGATGCATTTTCATTAACAAAATAACCTTTATGATAATTTAAATCTTTCATTTGTAATTTTACATCATATAAATATTTAGGTACTTTAGTGTTAAAATAATCTAAAACAAATTTTGTTTCTTTGTTTATGTCACCTAATATTCTAGGTTCTGTATTATAACCTAATTGATTTTTTAAATAAGAAAGAGCAATAGCTGATGTTACAGAATCTGTATCAGGTTTTTTATGACCAAATATATAAATTTTTTCCATTTTATACCTCTTCTCCTGCAATATATTATAAAGCAAAATATCAATTTTATAAAGGAAAAAATAAATATTTTTTTCTTTTTTGCATTATTTTACATATTGATATATAATACTATATAAGAGGAGGTAGTTATGGAGTCTAATAATTTTAAGAAAACACCTAAATGGGTTATAGCCTTAGCGATTATAGTTGGTATTATTTCTATACTAGGGCCAATTATTTTCATTATTGTATTGTTTAGTTTTGATCGTACATCAAAATTTGATATAAGAAATGATGGTACTATAAATATCAATGATGAAGAACTAGTTGTTAATAAAGATATAAATGGATATTATGATGAAAAAACAAATTCATATTATATTGAAGGTTATTTAAAAAATAACGAAAATGAAGATTATGAGTATGTCTATATTACATTTAATGTTTATGATGAAAATAATAATATTTTAGGTGAAGCTACAGCTGATTTAAGTCACTTAGAAAAAAAAGGTACATGGAAATTTAAAGCAGCATATTCTAGTGTAGATTCTAAAGATGTAGCTAAATTTAAATTAACCGATGTAGAAGCAGAAGATTATGATGATTTTGATTAATCTTCTTTTTTTGTCAAAAAATGAATTATTTAAAATAGTCTACATGTAATATTTGCCTAATATAGTTTTACTATAGGAGGAATATTATGAATACCAATATTAATGTAGGATTAACAGAAGAAGAAGTCAAAAAATCAAGAGATGTATATGGATCAAATTTAATAACACAACAAAAAACATCGAGTTTCTTTCAAAAGTTATTAGAAAGTTTAGGAGATCCAATAATAAAAATATTACTTATAGCCTTAGCAATTAAAACAGTATTTCTTTTTAAAAATTTTGATTGGTATGAAACATTAGGAATTGTAATTGCTATATTCTTAGCTTCATTTATTTCTACTGCTTCTGAATATGGTAGTGAAAAAGCATTTAAAAAATTACAAGAAGAGGCATCTAAAATAAAATGTCGAGTTCTTAGAAATAGAAAAATTATTGAAATTAATATTGATGATGTTGTTGTTAACGATGTCATTTTATTAGAATCTGGAGATAAAATACCTGCGGATGGCTATTTAGCTAGTGGTAATATAAGTGTTGATGAATCATCTTTAAATGGAGAAGCAAAAGAAATCAATAAAGAAGTATCACATGGTATTATAACTGATAAGAATAAACTTTATAAAGGAACAGTTGTTTATTCTGGAAATGGTAAGATGATTGTTAATAAGGTTGGAAATGATACATTGTATGGTCAATTGGCAAGTGAACTTTTAGAAAAAAGTCCAATTAGTCCTTTAAAACTACGTTTAGCAGAACTTGCAAAAATTATCAGTAAAATAGGATATATTGGAGCATTTTTAATTTCAATATCATATTTATTTTCTAAAATTGTTATTGATAATGGATTTAATATCGATTTGATTATGAAAACCTTAACTGATTTTCCTTTAATATCAAGTTATTTAATATATGCTTTAACTTTGACTGTTACTATTATTGTGGTAGCGGTACCAGAAGGCTTACCAATGATGATAACCTTAGTATTATCATCTAATATGAAAAGAATGTTAAAAAATAATGTTTTAGTTAGAAAAATGACAGGTATAGAAACTGCAGGTAATATTAATATATTATTTACTGATAAAACGGGTACTTTAACTAAAGGGAAATTAGAAGTAATAGGTTTTATAAACGGTAATTTAAAAGAGTTTAGTAATGAATTTGAAATAAAAAAATACAATAAATTTGACGAATTATTAAATATTTCCTTAATTTATAATAATGCTAGTACATACGATTTTGATAAAAATTGTGTTGTAGGTGGAAATATAACTGATAAAGCATTATTAGATTTTGCTGATAAATCTTATAAAAATAATATTAAAATTATTGAAAGTACACCTTTTAATAGTAAAAATAAATACTCATCAACTACTATATTGTTTAATGGTAAGAAAAAATTAATAAAAGGAGCTCCTGAATTAATTTTAAAAAATTGTAAATATTATTATGATGAATATGGAAATAAAAAAATTTTTAATAAAATTGAACTATCTAAAAAAGTTGATAGTTTAACTAAAAAAGGTATAAGAGTTCTAGCTATAGCTATTAATGAAAATTATAATTTAAAAGATACTTTTAATAATTTAAACTTAGTAGGAATAGTTATAATTAAAGATGATATTAGACCAGAATCTAAAGTAGGAATTGATTTAGTAAAAAAAGCTTATATAAATACAGTTATGATAACAGGTGATAATAAAGATACGGCTGTTTCTATTGCTAGAGAAATTGGATTAATTGAAAATACTTATGACCTTGTAATGACAAGTGATGAATTAAGAGTAAAAAATGATGAAGAAATAAAAAAAATTATTCCAAATTTAAAAGTAGTTGCGAGAGCTTTACCTCAAGATAAAAGTCGTCTTGTTAAATTAAGTCAAGAGATGGGATTAGTTGTAGGAATGACAGGTGATGGAGTAAATGATGCTCCCGCTTTAAAAAAAGCTGATGTTGGTTTTGCTATGGGAAGTGGAACTGAAGTTACTAAGGAAGCTAGTGATATTGTTATTTTAGATGATAATTTTTTATCAATATCTAAAGCTGTTTTGTTTGGACGAACTATTTTTAAAAGTATACGAAAATTTATTATTTTACAACTTACAATTAATTTATGTGCTTTAGGACTTTCATTTATAGGTCCTTTCATTGGAGTTGATACTCCAGTAACGGTAATACAAATGTTATGGATTAATATGGTTATGGATACTTTAGCTGGGCTTGCTTTTGCTTTTGAACCTCCACTTTTAGAATATATGCAGGAAAAACCAAAGAAAAAAAATGAATCAATTATAAATAAATATATGATTAATGAAATTTTTATAACAGGTATTTATTCTGTTATATTATGTATTTTCTTTTTAAAAAGTCCATTTATAAGTAGTCTATATAGAAATGATATTGAAAATAAATTTTTATTAACAGCTTTCTTTGGATTATTTATTTTTATTGATATATTTAATTGTTTTAATGCAAGAACACATAGATTAAATCTTTTAGCCAACATAACTAAAAATAAGGTTTTTATCTTTATCATGATTTTTATTGTTACAGTTCAAATTTGTATGATATATTTTGGTAATAATATTTTTAGAACAGTTGATTTAAATTTAAAAGAATTTTTAATAATGATTTTTTTAGCCTTTACCGTTATACCTGCTGATTGGATTAGAAAATTATTTCTTCGAAAAAAAGGTTATATAGGTGGAGTATAATTAATAAAGAATGTAAATAACAAAAAATATTTACATTTTTTATTTATTTTAGAATTAACATTTATCTTTTTGTCGGTACTATATTGATTTTTAATTTAATTTATTTTATAATTAGTATAGGTGATGCTATGATAGTTAGACATAAGGATTTAGTTAGCAGAGGGTATAGTGCTTATCAAATAAAGAAAATGGTAAGAGATAAAAAGCTCTTTTTTGTAAAGAAAGGAGTTTATTCAACTAATGATGAAATAGATTATTTTGAAATGATTACAAAGAAGCATCCTAATGCAATATTTACTTTACAAACAGCCGCATATATATATGGTTTAACTAATACTTTAGGAGATATTTATTATGTTGCTACTAAACAAAAAGATAGAAAGTTTAAGGAAGATTTTATAAAACAAATATTTATGACTGATCAACTATACAAAATTGGTATTAATAGTATGACTTATAAAAAAAATAATATAAAAGCTTATGATTTAGAACGCTTATTAATTGAAATTGTTAGAAATAAAACAAACATTGATAACGATATTTATCGTGAAATAATTGAGAATTATTCAAAAATTGCAAAATTGTTAAACAAGAAAAAATTAGAAAAATATTTGATTTATTTTATGAATCCAAAAATCATTGAGAGAATAAAAAAAGAAGTATATAAAATTGATAATTAGATTATATACTTTTTTATTTTTCAGTTGTATTAATTGGAAAAATATGGTAATATTTATTATGGAGATTAACCTTGTGCAAACTTAGGAGGTAGGTTATATGGATTTCATTATATATGAAGATCAAAAAGAATTTAGAAAAAATATAATCAATGTAATAACTAAATTAATGATAGATAAAGATATTGACTATAATATTAAAGAATTTGATAAATATAGTGATAAATTAAATTCTGTTATTGAAAGCAATATTCCCAAAATTTATATATTAGATATTGAAGTTCCTAATAGTAAATCAGGAATAGATTTGGCACGAAAAATTAGAGAAACTGATTGGAATAGTGCAATCATAATTATTACATCTCATGTTGATATGGGATATGATGCACTTAAAGCTCAAATAATGGTTTTAGATTTTATTTCAAAATTTAATAATTGTGAAAGTAATTTAGAACAAGCATTAAAATTAGCTTTATCTAAGATTAATAATAAGAAAGTTCTTGTATTTGATTATTGTGGTATAACAAATAGAGTGTATACTGATGATATATTATATGTTATTAAAGATACAGTTGATAGAAAATGTATTATAAAAACTACTTATAATCAAATTGATGTTAATGAAACAATGAATGAAATGATAGAGAAATTAGATAATAGATTTTACTTATCACACAGAAGTTGTTTAGTTAATACTGAGCAAATTAATTTTATTAATTGGAGAACTGGTGTAATAACTTTCAATAATGGTGAAACTATTGATTATATAGCTAGAGATAAAAAGAAGGGTTTAAAGCAGTATGTTAGAAGTAGTTAGTTGGTTTATAACAGGTTTTATTACTTATGTGGTAAGTTGTAAAATATTCTGTAATCTTAATGATATAAAATTTAAATTTAGTAAAAAATTTTTAATTACTATAATTTTATTTTGTTGTTTTGATTGTTATGTACATGATTTATATTTAGATGGAATAAGGGTTCTATTTATTAATTTGGGTTTAATTTTGATTTTAAAAAAATTATATAATATATCTTTTGCGAAAACTGTTTTATCAGAAATTTTAATTTTATTAATGTCATTAATTTCAGAAGTTATATCTTATCTCATAATATCAATATTTCCTTTTGATTCTGATTTCCTAAAATATAATTTTATTGGAATAATGGCTATTAA
The DNA here is from genome assembly GCA_947631525.1 of uncultured Bacilli bacterium. Classification (GTDB taxonomy): domain Bacteria; phylum Bacillota_I; class Bacilli_A; order RF39; family UBA660; genus OMSK01. The sequence continues at coordinate 6,846 of CANRLQ010000035.1, forward strand.
TATTATAACTATTTTTTTAACATTATTTTTCAGTAGAATTCTTAATAAGAAATTAAAGAATATTATAAAATGGTATAAAGAAAACAAATATGTAAATATGTTATTATTACCAATTATAATTATATTAGTTGAATTTATTTTATGGTATCCTATTTATAATGGGAAGGTTGTAGGATATCATGCAAATATTTATGTAGCAATGATATTATTTGTTACAATATTTGTATATGGCTATTTCAAACAAAGAAGTAAAAATAATGAAATTATATATAAATATGAAAATTTACTTGATTATTCTAAAACATATGAAAAAGTAATAACTGAGAAAAGCAAAAACCAACATGAATATAAAAATCAATTATTATTAATTAGAGGTATGATTGAAAGTAAAGATAAAAAAATAATTCAATATATTGATAAATTGTTGAATCAAAATGACAGTGATACAAAACATGAATGGTTAAGTAACTTAACTAAAATACCAAGTGGTGGATTACGAGGTTTAATTTGTTATAATTTAGATAATGCTGTTGAGCGTGGTCTTATCTCATATGTGTCTGTATCTGATGATATTTCTAATGATGAAATTTGGCAAATATGTGATGATAACCTACAGGCTATAAGTATTATTATTGGTGTTTATTTAACTAATGCCGTAGAAGCAGCATTAGAAAGTGATAAAAAGTATGTTACAATAGATGTTGATTATATAAATTATAATATAGTATTTACAATTTCAAATACATATAAAAAGTTACCAAATTTAAGTAAGATAAATAAAGATAGTTATACTACTAAAGGAAAAGGGCATGGATATGGACTATCACTTGTTAGAGATATTGTAACTAAAAATAATATATTTGAAATTAAGACAGAATTAAATGGAATGTATTATGTTCAAAAATTAATAATAAAAAAATAAGTACCAAAGATTAAGTACTTATTTTAATTATTATCTTTCTATTAAACTTTTTGGCATTTCTGGTTCATCAAAAAGAAATAAATGACATCTTGATTCAGAACTTGCTAATGAAAGAAAGCTAAGTAGATTAGCTATTAATTCCATATATTAACCTCCTTTTTTTATTCTTTTATAATTAAACACTAATGCTTAATCCATATTTAATATATAAGTTTTGTAGTTGTTATAACTTAATTTAAAAATCTTATATGTTATAGGTAAAATTAAAATTGTTGCAACTAGTATGCCAAATGTAACCATCGCCGAAATAACATTATTTTTTATCAAAATTGATAAAGTTATTAGTAAAATGCAACTAATTATTGATTGGATTTTAAATTTTATTCTTTTTTCAGCTCTTATTATAGGAGCTTTTTTTGTATCCGCCGGAGCATATAAATATAACAATAAAATACTTATAATTCCAAATATTATTTTTGTCATTATTGGAAATTCTATATTAAAATTTTTTATTACTAAAGGTATTCCTATAAAAATTAAAGTTGATGATAATAAACATATCCAGCTTTTTGTAGCATGTAATCCATGTGCTGGAGTTCTTAGTATATTGAATGATATTAATAATACTAAGAATTCTTTAAAAATATTTAATAATAAAGATAATGGTATAATTATGAGTAGCTTTGTAAAAGTTAGATACAAACCTTCTAACCCATATTTTATTTCTTCCATTTTTATTTCATCATAATCAGGATGGTATTTGCTTATTAAATTTGATGAAAAATTTAAAAATCTCTTTTTCATGTAACCACCACCATCATCTACCATAACAATATTACCACAATTATTTTTTAAAAAAATTTTCGATGTTTATATCGAATTAATATTTACTTAAAATGAATAATTTATATTAGATTAATTTAAAAAAATACTATTTATGCATAAAAAGATACAAAATAGGTTTTATATATTGCCTATGTTTAATTAATTTAGTAAGATAGATGTGTTCCGTAAAAATGCGGATATTATTGAACTTACAAAGGTAAGTTATTAGCAATAATTTTATATATTGCTAGAAGGGAGATGTGTAAATGAGAGGAAAAGTTAAATGGTTCAATAATGAAAAAGGATACGGTTTTATTGAATATAACGATATGGAGGATATTTTTGTTCATTATTCGTCAATTTTAACTGAAGGATTTAAAACTTTAGTTGAAGGGCAATATGTTGACTTTGAACTTGTTAGAACTGATAAAGGGTTACAAGCTAAAAATGTCATCGAAGTAAAAACTACTTTAGTATAAGTAGTTTTTTCAGAGTGTTGACAAAGATCAATACTCTTTTCATTTAGAAAAATATGTAGTATAATAAAAAACAAGTAAGGT
>CANRLQ010000036.1 GCA_947631525.1 uncultured Bacilli bacterium
CACAATTACTTAAAAGAAATATAAAAATATTTAAAAAAAGAGTAAGAGATATAATAGAAGCACAACTAGAAGTAGTAAATGAATTTGATCAAGTAGAACTTTAAAACAAATGATAGAGACGATATATTAGTCGATTTAAAGAGAGTTAAGGGTTGGTGTAACTTAACATGAAGCTAATATATAGATCACTCTTAATGTGTTTATTTAAAAGATAAAACGGTAACGCGTTATAGTATTGAGTGTATATAATATATAAAGTAAGGTGGTACCACGGGTAATTCTCGTCCTTAATTGGATGAGTTTTTTTATTTTTAAATTGATAATAAAATATAATTTTATTAATATATTTTAAAAATGGGAGGTTATTATGAAAAATTTTGAAGAATTAGATAAAAGAAATGTTAGTGAAGTTGAAAATGAAAGATTAGAAAAATGGATAAAGGAAGATTTACTTAATAAAACAATAGAAAATAGAAAAGAAAATAAAAACTTTGTTTTTTATGATGGACCAGCAACAGCTAATGGAATGCCAGGAGTACATCATATGCTTGCTAAAATAGTAAAAGATACTTTTTGTAAATATAAAACAATGAGAGGATATAAAGTTTTACGTAAAGTAGGATGGGATACACATGGACTTCCAGTAGAAGTGCAAGTTGAAAAGCAACTGGGATTTAATGGAAAAGGTGATATAGAAAAATATGGTATAAAAGAATTTAATGAAAAATGCCGTGAAAGTGTATGGGAAAATGAAGAAGCTTTTAGAAACTTCACATATAAAATGGGACAATTTATTGATTTAAAACATCCATATGTAACATATGATAATAATTATATTGAAACAGAATGGTGGATTTTGAAAAAATATTTTGAAGCAGGTTTAATATATGATGGTTTAAAGATTTTACCATATTGTCCAAGATGTGGAACAGGTTTAGCTAGTCATGAAGTAGCTCAAGGTTATAAAGAAATTAGTGTTAATACAGTAACTGTACCTTTTAAATTAAAAAATGATGATGCTTATTTATTAGTATGGACAACAACACCATGGACCCTTATTTCAAATGTAGCTGCTTGTGTTAATCCAAATCAAGAATATGTAAAGTGTGAATCAAAAGGATATAAGTTTATTGTTGCCAAAGCCTTAGCAAATAAAGTATTAGAAACATATAAAGGTAAAGACTTAGAATATATGGAATATGAACAATTATTACCATTTTTAAAAGTTGATAAAAAAGGTTTTTATGTAACATGTGATGATTATGTAACAATGGAAGATGGTACTGGTATAGTTCATATTGCTCCAGCATTTGGACAAGATGACTATGAAGTAGGATTAAAATATAATTTACCAATTTTAAATCCAGTAGATGAGTCAGGATGTTATACTGACGGGCCTTGGAAAGGTAGATTAGTAGTTGATCCAGAACTTGAAATAGAAATAATTAAATATTTAAGTAAAGAAGACAAATTATTTAAAAAACAAAAAATGGAACATAATTATCCACATTGTTGGAGATGTAAAACACCACTCGTTTATTATTCTAAAAAAAGTCTTTATATAAAAACAACAGCATATCAAGATAAAATAATAGAAGCTAATAACAAAGTTAATTGGTATCCATCATATGTTGGAGAAAAAAGATTTGGTAATTGGTTAGAGAATATGAATGATTGGGCTATAAGTCGTAATAGATACTGGGGAACTCCAATACCTTTATGGCGATGTACTTGTGGTCACGATGAAATGATTGGTTCAAGAAAAGAATTAGTGGAAAAAGCAATAGAAGAAATAGATGAAAATATAGAACTACATAGACCTTATGTCGATGACATCCATATAAAATGTCCAAAATGTGGAAATACTATGAATAGAGTAAATGATGTTATGGATTGTTGGTTTGATTCAGGAGCTATGCCATTTGCTCAATATCATTATCCTTTTGAAAATAAAGAATTATGGGAAAGTCAGTTTCCAGCAGATTTCATCTGTGAAGGAATTGATCAAACACGTGGTTGGTTTTATACTTTAATGGTTATATCAACTTTTGTAAAAGGACAGAGTCCATATAAAAATGTTGTTGTAAATGATTTAGTATTAGATAAATTTGGTGGAAAGATGCATAAATCAAGAGGTAATGCTGTAGCTCCTATGCCAATATTAGAAAATTATGGAGCAGATGCAACAAGATTTTTCATGCTTCATTCATCTCCTGTATGGACACCTTTAAAATTTGATGAAGATGGTATAAAAGAAATGATATCAAAATTCTTTAATACTTTAAAAAACACTTATAATTTCTTCTCAATGTATGCTAATACTGATAATATTAATCCTAAAGATTTTAAAATTGCTTATAATGATTTAGAAGAAATAGACAAATGGTTAATAAGTAAATATAATAAGTTAGTTAAGTATGTAACTGAAGCTTATGATGAATATGATTTAAATAAAGTAACAAAATATTTAGTAGAATTTGTATCTGAGGATTTATCAAATTGGTATATTAGACGTAATCGTAAAAGATTCTGGTCTTCTCATACAGATAATAGTAAAAAAGCTGTTTATCAAACTACTTATGATGTATTAGTTGGCGTATCTAAATTACTTGCTCCTATATCACCATTTATAAGTGATGAAATATATACTAAATTAACTGGTGAAGAATCAGTTCATCTAGCTGATTATCCTGAATACGATTCAAAATTAATAAATGAAAATATTGAAAAAAGAATGGATTTAATTAGAGAATTAATCTCAATGGGAAGAAATGCTAGAGAAGATGCTAAAATTAAAGTTAGACAACCAATTAGTGAAATATTAATAGATGGTAAAGATGAAAAATTAATAAGTGATTTAGTACCACTTATAAAAGAAGAATTAAATGTTAAAAATGTTATATTTATAACTAATTTAGATGAATATATGAATTTTAATGTAAAACCTAATTTCAAAGAAGTTGGAAAACTATTTGGTTCAAAAATTAAAGAATTTAGTGCTGTTTTAGAAAAATTATCTAGTGAACAAATAAATAAACTTAACAATGATGAAACTATTACAGTAACTTTAGCAAATGAAGAAGTAGAAGTAAATAAAAATATGGTAGATATTAGAATAAGTGCCAAAGAAGGATTTGATATTGTATATCAAAATAATAACTTTGTTATATTAAATACTAATTTAACAAATGAATTAATATTAGAAGGTATAGCACGTGAAATGATATCTAAAGTTCAAAATATAAGAAAAGAAAGTGATTTTGAAATAACTGATAGAATTAATTTATATTATAATAGTGATTCATTAGTAAAAGAAGCTGTAGAAAAATATAAAGATTTTATCAAAGAAGAAACACTATCATTAATAATAGAAGAAAAAGAAAATCTTTCAATTGAATATGATTTAAATGGTCATAATACATATATTGGAATAGAAAAAAATCAAAAGTAGGCAATTTTGTCTACTTTTATTCATAATCTACCTTACAAAAAGTATACATTTTATTGTCTTCATTTTAACGCTTTTTTAAATTAATATTTCTTTTCAAACTTTAATATGATATAATCATAGGTATAGAATATTGGGAGGTAAGAATATGACATTCGATACTATAACTGGATTTATTACCAAATTAGTAGATGTTTTATTAGTTTGGGGATTAATATATTATATATTAAAAAATTTAAGAAAAAATGTAAAAATGGTTCTTTTATTTAAGGGAATACTTATTATAATTGCTTTAAAAGTAATAGGAGATATATTCAATTTAGTAACAATTGGATATTTGCTTGATTATGTAATAACATGGGGACCATTGGCTCTTATCGTAATATTTCAACCAGAAATACGTAATGTACTTGAATATTTAGGTAGAAGTCAATTATTAGGAAGACATAAAGTATTAACCGTAGATGAGAGAGAAAAAGTTGTATATGAAATAACAAATGCTATGGAATATTTAAAGAAATCAAGAATTGGAGCTTTAATAGTAATAGAACGTGATAATAGTTTAAATGATTATATAGAAAAATCAAAGAAAATATATGCTGATATATCATCAGATTTATTGATATCTATATTTTTCCCAAATAATCCACTTCATGATGGTGGAGTAATAATCCAGGGTGATAAGATTACTAGTGCTGGAGCTGTTTTCCCAACTAGTGATAATATGAAAATTAGTAAAAGATTAGGAACAAGACATAGAGCTGCTTTAGGAATATCAGAAACAGGAGATTGTATAGCTTTAATTGTTTCTGAAGAAACTGGAAGATTATCAATTGCTATGAATGGTGAACTTAATTATAACTTAACTGCCGATGAAGTAAAAATGATTTTACTTGAAGAATTGCGTCCTAAAAAATCAATATTAATGGAAGATGATAGTGAGGAGGATAATTATGAAGAAAATGTTGACAACAATTAAATCCTTTTTTGAAAATCTTTGGAAATTAATTGATAAATTCATAGTACTTCCAATTACCAAATTAATATTTCATATAAGTTCAAAATTTGATAGTTCAAGTAAAAAATTTGAAAATTGGTTATCAAGTGCTAATACATTACTTTTCATATCGCTTTTCCTAGCTATCGCTATATTTATAATAATTGATAGAAAAATAATAGTATTTAACGATAATTCAGCAGAAGTATTAAAAAATCAACCTGTTGAAGTTAACTATAATAAAGAGGCATATGTAGTAGAAGGAGTACCAGAAACAGTAGATGTTACATTAATTGGTAGCAAAACAGATTTATATATTGCTAAACAATCATCATCACATAATGTTACCGTTGATTTAACTGGGTTAAAACCAGGTACGCATAAAGTTAATATTAACTATAATCAAAATGTTGGAAATATTGATTATATGGTAAATCCATCAACTATAACAGTCATTATTTATGAAAAAGTATCTGAAACAGCAACTATGTCAGTTGATATTATAAATCAAGATAAATTAGATCCTAAATTAGTTATAGATGATATAGATTATGATACAGATAAAGTAGTTATCAAAGGAGCAGAACATCAAATTAATGAAGTGGCATCTGTTAAAGCTGTCGTTGATGTTAATAACCTTACATCACAAGAAAGTGGTAAATCTACTTTAAAAGATGTACCTCTTAAAGCTTATAATGCATCTGGTGATGTTGTAGATGTTGAAATTGTACCTGCAAAAATTGATGTAGATGTCCAAATATCATCACCAAGTAAAGAAGTGCCAATTAAAGTAATTCCAAAAGGAGAAGTTAGTTTTGGTAAAGCTATAAGTTCAATTAGTCAAAGCGTTACAAAAGTAATTGTTTATGGTGATGAAAAAGTGTTATCTGATATAAGTTATATTCCAGTAGAAATAGATGTAGATCAATTAAAAGAAAATAAAGAATATAAATTAGAACTTTCAAAACCAGTAGGAGTAAGATCATTATCAGTTAATAATATAACTCTTAAAGTTACTTTAGATTCAGTAGCTAATAAAGACTTTGAAAATATAAGTATTGAGTCAAGAAATTTAGCTGATGGATACTCAGTACAAGGAGTAAGTGAAGATTCTACTAAAGTTACAGTAACTGTAAAAGGTGTTCCTTCTGTTATTAATAGTATAAATGAATCTGATATTAATGCTTATATTGATTTAAGCGGATATAAAGAAGGAGAACATGAAGTAGATGTATATGTTGAAGGAATTGAATTAAAAGCTCAATATGTTTCAAAAACAAAGAAAGTAAAAATTAAAATTGTCAAGAATAAGTAAAGGGACCATATAAATGGTTCTTTTTTAAATTATAATTAATAAACTAAATTGACAAAATAATAATTTTTATATAAAATATTAGTAGAATGAGAGGTGGAGAAGATGTATCAAGAAAGAATACTTTTAACAGGTAAAGATATTTTAGAAAAGGAATTTAAAATTGATACTAGAGGTTATCGTCCACAAGAAGTAGATAAATTTTTAGATGTTATTATTAGAGATTATGAAGAATTTATATCAATTATCAAAGAAATCGAAAATGATAAAAAAGAATTAATCGAAGATAATATTAAATTAAAACAAGAAATTCGTACACTTAGAACAAAATTAGATGTTTTAAGAGATGATTCTTCTGGTAATAATGATGTAAGTAATGTAGACTTATTAAGAAGATTATCAAATCTAGAAAAAATTATTTATGGAAAAGATTAATATTTTGACAAACGCTGTATCCTAGTGATATAGAGGAAAGTCCATGCTCACACAATCTGTGATGATTGTAGTGTTCGTGCATAGGGAAAAAATAACCTATGGTAAGGAAACTTAACGGCTTCGATGTAACCTAAGTATTTTATATATGGTTATAGTAGATATAAAAGTGCCATAGTGACGAAGAATCTGGAAACGGAGGAAATGGAACGCGGTAAACCCCACGAGTGAGAAACCCAAATTTTGGTAGGGGAACCCATTAAAAGAGAATAAGAATCTTTTAAGGGACTTGATTAATTCAGGTAGATAAATGTTTGTCACCTAGTAATAGGTACAGAACATGGCTTATAAAATATTAATTTTTTTATTTATAAGGAAGGTGTATTATGAAAGAAATTGGTGAAGCTTTAAAAGAAGCACGAGAAAGTATTGGTATCAGCATTGAAGAAGCAGCCAATGATTTAAAACTTCGTCCTTCACAGATAGAAAATATAGAAGCAGGAAATAAAGATGCTTTTCAAGATATATTTTATTTAAAATATTTTATTCGTGATTATTCAAAATATTTGGGTCTTAATTATGAAGATATGATAGATGAATTCAACGAATTTTTATTTGATTATACCTCTAAAATATCTATTGATGATATAAAGAGTGCGAAAAAAAAGATAGAAGCAACCAAGGAAAAGAAAATATCTTCACCATATACTATCGAAAGAAAAAGAAGATTTAATATTCCACCAATATTGATATATATAATAGTTGGTATCTTTTTAATAGTTGGTTGTTATCTTGTTATTTCTAATTTTAATAATGATGATTTCGAGGAAGAAACAACTGAAAACATTATAAAATAGGAGGATTATTATGAATTTACCTAATAAAATAACAATTAGCAGAATTATTCTATCACTATTTATTATTGTGTTATTACTTTTTCCATTTGATGCTGCAGGTATAAATATTCCAAAAATATTTGTAAATGAGTTAATTGTTGTAGATATAACATATATAATAGCTGGGGTACTATTTATAGTTGCTTCACTTACAGATTTTGTTGATGGACATATAGCTAGAAAATATAATTTGGTTACTGATTTTGGGAAAATGATTGATGCGATAGCAGATAAAATATTAGTAAATCCAATTTTAATAATATTAGCTGCTAAAGGATTTATAACACCAATTATTCCTGTTGTAATTGTTTGTAGAGATAGTGTAGTAAATTCTATAAAGATGATTGCTGGAAGTAAAGGAAATGTTGTAGCTGCTATTGGAATGGGAAAATTAAAAACAACTTGTTTAATGGTAGGAATTGTTCTTACATTATTCTATAATCTTCCTTTTGAATTACTAAATTTAAAAATAGCAGATGCTTTACTTATAGTTGCATGTGTCTTATCAGTTATATCAGCAATTCAATATTTTTCAATGAATAAAAAATATATATTTGGCGAAAAAGTAGAAAAAATAGAAATTGAATAAAAAAATATGTAAAAGTTCTAATTTTGTTAGAACTTTTTTAATTTTTGTTAAAAATTACCACATAAAAATATAAAACAAATGTTCGTAAAAAGTATTGACATTGTTAAATTTATATTATATAATTAACTTGTGATAACATAAGAGGAGGAAATAATATGGTAAAAACAGCAAGTGATAAAACACTAGATCAAGTGTTAGCTGATATAGAAAAACAATTTGGAAAAGGATCTGTTATGAAATTAGGGGATAATCAACATAAAGAAATAGATGTTATTCCTAGTGGTTCCTTATCATTGGATGTTTGTTTAGGAATAGGTGGATATCCTAAAGGAAGAATTATAGAAATTTATGGACCAGAATCAAGTGGTAAAACAACTTTTGCTTTACATGCAATTGCTGAAGCTCAAAAAAAAGGTGGAAGAGCAGCATTTATTGATGCAGAACATGCTTTAGACCCACAATATGCATCAAAAATTGGAGTTAATATAGATGAATTATTATTATCTCAACCCGATAATGGAGAACAAGCTTTAGAAATATGCGAGGCTTTAGTTCGTAGTGGAGCTATAAGTATAATTGTAATTGACTCAGTTGCAGCGCTTGTACCACAAGCAGAAATTGAAGGAGAGATGGGTGATTCACATGTTGGACTTCAAGCAAGATTGATGAGTCAAGCATTAAGAAAATTATCAGGTATTATTAATAAAACAAACACAATTTGTATTTTTATAAATCAATTAAGAGAAAAGGTTGGAGTATTATTTGGAAATCCAGAAACAACTCCAGGTGGAAGAGCATTAAAATTTTATTCATCAATTCGTTTGGAAATAAGAAGAAGTGAACAAATTAAAAATGGTTCAGATGTGATTGGAAATAAAACAAATATAAAAGTTGTAAAAAATAAAATGGCGCCACCATTTAAATCATGTATAGTTGATATTATGTATGGTGAAGGTGTTTCTAAAGAAGGAGAATTAGTTGATTTAGCAAGTGAAGCTTCAATAATTGAAAAAAGTGGTGCATGGTATGCATATAATGGTGAAAAATTAGGTCAAGGCAAAGAAAATGTTAAAGAATTATTTAAAACAAATACTAAATTAAGAGATGAAATTGATAAAAAAGTAAGGGATTACTATGAAATATCTAATGATAAAAAAGAGGAAAAAACTAGTTGAAAAAGACTAGTTTTTTTAGTATAATAAAAGATAGATAAATAATAAAAGAAAGTAGGTCGAGTAAATGTTAACAAAAAGTAAAAAGAATGGGGGGGGG
>CANRLQ010000037.1 GCA_947631525.1 uncultured Bacilli bacterium
ATACCTCTAAATAATAAGTCATAACTATTAGTTAAACCTTCACTATCTAACATATGATAAAATGGTCTAGCTGTAAATGGAAATTTTGTTATAAAGATAAAATCACTACCATATTTTTGTTTAGAATATTCACAAAGTAATTTTTCTTCTTGTCTTTCAAAATCATCTTCATGTTCACCTACAAAATTGAATTCATTTTTTAATATTTCTTTTGCTTCTTTAAAAGTAATTCTTGGTATTTTTTTAGTAGTATTTACAAGTTCAATTTTAAATACTTTTTTTATTTCTTGACCATATTTTTCATTTACTTTGTTAATTGCATATTTAATCCATCTTTCTTCCATATCCATTATTTCGTTAAAAGAATTAATCCAAGATATTTCAATATCAGCCATGTTTATTTCTGTAGCATGATAACTAGTATGAGAATTTTCAGCTCTAAATGCTGGCCCTATTTCAAATACTTTATCAAAACCTGAAGCCATAGCCATTTGTTTATAAAATTGTGGTGATTGTGATAAACAAGCTGTTTGTCCAAAATAATCTATTTTAAATACTTCAGCTCCACTTTCAGCAGCTCCTGCTGCTATTTTAGGAGTATGTATTTCTACAAAATCATTTTCTATACAATATTCTCTCAAAGCATGTTCAAATACTGTTTCGCATTTAAAAAACAAATTATTCTCTTCTCTTCTTAAATCTAAAAATCTATAATCTAATCTTGTTTCTCTAGACGAATTATCTTTGTTTTTAATATCAATAGGTAACTCATTTTCAGATTTTGATGTTACTTCTATTGAACTAGGAATAAATTCCATTTTGTTTAACTTAACTTTTTCATTTGACAATAAAATTCCTTTTACTTTTACAGTACTTTCAAGTGGTAATTTATCTACTATTTCATTTAATTCTTTATTTTCATCATTTTTTTCAATTGTAACTTGAAGTTTACCTGTTGAATCTCTTAATATTAAAAATTGTACATATTGTAAATTTCTTATATTATCGACAAAACCTTGTACTTCTATTTCTTTATCAAAGTAATTTTTTAAATATTTCATATAAATCTTTTTCATCATCATCACTCTTCTTTTCTTCACATTCTACATAATCATAAACATATTCTTTACCAGCTAAAAATGGTACATTATAAGGATTTTCTTTATTATAAATCATAATATTAAATAAACTATCTAACTGAGATTCCGCTACTTTTTTATTAAAATAAGTTGGATTTGGTATTTTAATAATTGGTTTATATAATAAATTATCATGACTATAATAAACAAAACCAAAAATATGAATTAATAATTCTGTTGCACTTTGTAAATTCAATATAGTAGACAAATTACTGCTTTTTATTTTAATAAATATATCATTATTTTTAATAAAATATTGTTCAGCCCAAATGTTGTGATTTATCCTATTATCTCCCATTTTTGATACTTTATAGTATTCACCATTTGGTCCAATAAACAAATCATATCCTATAACATCCATAACATCTATATAACTATTTAAATCAATCTTCATAACTTATAACCTCATCAAAAAATTTTATTAGGTCCTCTTCTTTTATCTTATATTCTTCTTTAGTATTATTATTTTTTATTGTTAAAATACTCGAATTAACTTCTTCTTCACCTATAATAATTAAATATTTTGGATTAAGTCTATCAGCTTGTTTAAAATTGGCTTTTATATTTCTATTCATATAATCAATATCAACATTAAAACCATTCATTCTTAAATCTTGACATAATTTATATGAATAAGCTTTTTCATTAACACTCATTGGTATTACATAAATATCTAAATCATTTGAAATTATATTTATATTTTCTGCTTCTAAAGCATTTAATAATCTTTCAATTCCCATAGCAAAGCCAACAGCTGGAGTACTAGGACCTCCTAATGCTTCAACTAAACCATTATACCTTCCTCCACCACATAATACATTTTGACTACCAAAGTCTTCTATATCTGCTTCTACTTCAAAAACAGTATTTGTATAATAATCAAGACCTCTTACTATATTAGGATTTACTGTATATTCAATATTCATTAATTTTAAATATTTTTGAACTTCTTCAAAATGTTTTTTTGATTCTTCATTTAAATAATCAATTATTTTAGGTGCTGAAGACATAATATCTAATTCATGATCTACTTTACAATCTAAAATTCTAAGAGGGTTTTTTTCAAATCTTTTTTTACAATCATCACATAATAAATCTAAATGAGGTCTAAAATGATTGATTAAAGCTTCTTTATAACTTAATCTTGACTCTGTATCACCTAAAGAATTTATATTAACCTTTATTCCTTTAAGACCTAACAATTTATAAAAATTAACAGGTATACTTATTACTTCAGCATCTACAAGTGGATCATTTGAACCGAACACTTCTACACCAAATTGATAAAATTCTCTAAATCTTCCAGATTGTGGTCTTTCATAACGATACATTGGTCCATAATACCAATTCTTAACTGGTAATGATGCATCTGCATATCGTTTATTTTCAATAAAACTTCTAACAACACCAGCTGTCCCTTCTGGTCTTAAAGTCATATTTCTATTTCCACGATCAAGGAAATCATATGTTTCTTTTGATACAATATCACTAGTTTCTCCTACACCTCTATGAAATAATTCAGTGGCTTCAAAATTAGGTGTCCTTACAAATTCATAATTATATTTTTCCATAAGTGCTGAAAGCAACTTTTCCAAATATTTTATCTTTTTACCTTGCTCTTTAAATACATCATATGTTCCTTTTGGTTTTTGTATCATTTTATACCCTCTTTCTAAATATAAAAAGTCTATAAATATAAGGACGAAATTATCGTGGTACCACCTTACTTTATAGACTTTTATCTATCTTTAATCTTTAACGCAGATATACGATTATCTTAAGTTTTAGTGTCTTCATTTACATTTCAATATTAATTTTCACCAACCATTAACTCTCTTTTAAATGAAATATAATTACTAGTCTAAAACAATATTTACAATATAATTATAATTTTTTTTGTTAAATTAGTCAACTATTTAAAACCCTAATTTTTTTACTTTTTCTTTATATGTAGTTTCTTCTAATTTAGCATTGTCAACATCAAGCTTTGTAATTAATGTATCATCTTCTATATCATAATCAATCATGTTCTGTTCATGTGAATCTAAAATTTTATTTGTAAAATTTTCAACAACTCTTCCATTACCAAAATTTTTACTTGTTTTTTCTTTACTAATTATTTCCTTAAAAATCTCTAAGGCATTATCGTCTACTTTATAACCATAGTTTGATACTTCATTAGTAAACATAGAAACTAACTCATTAACTGTATAATCTTTAAATTCAAAGAAGTTATTTATTCTATCTTTTATACCTGTGTTACTGTCTAAAAATTCTTTCATTTCTTGATTATAACCTGCTAATATAATATTTACTTCACCATCAGCTATAGCAGGTAACAACTCTCCAAACACATCTTGTGTAAATGTAGAAGTTCCTGATGATGCTAATGCATAAGCTTCATCTAAGAAAATAATACCGCCTCTACATTCTTTAATAAGTTCTTTAGTTTTTAAGGCTGTTTGTCCTACATAACCTGCTATAAAATCGGAAGCTGTTGTTTTTTTAATTTTGTTATTTTTAATACAACCAAGTTTAGCTAAAATTTCACATAATATTACTGCTACAGTTGTTTTACCTGTTCCTGGATTACCACAGAAGAAATAATTATATTTCTTTTGTCTTTTATTAATTCCATCATTATAAACTAAATCATATACTCTTTCTTTTATTAACTTATCTACATGTTCCTTAACATCTTCTAAACCTACTAGTGATTGTAATTTATTATAAGGTTTTTCTATCTTTTTTAAAACATTTTCAATAATTATTTGCTTTTTTTGTTTTATTGATACTTCTTTATCATCATTTTTATCCCTATTCATGATATCATCATATAGTTTACTAAAATCTTTTATTTCATCTTTTTCATATTCTCTTACTTCTGTTAAAATTTCATTTTTATCTTCTAAGTTTTGCATACTTGCAATTTCTTCATAACCATATTTAATATTTTCTAATATAGTATTTATTTCATCTTTTTCAATATCAATATCTGTATTTGAAAGTAATGTTTCAGTTATTGATTCAAAATTACCATTCATTTCTAAACAAAATATTTTTATTTCATCAATATTATCTAATTTTTCAATATACGAAAGTGATGACATAAATAATTTATTTATATATTTGCTATTTATTACATCTTCATCTAATAAAAAATCTTTATCAGTATCATAATATTCATTTAAATCTAAACCTGATTTTACAATTAACTCTTCTGTTTCTGCAAATAATTTTTTATATGCTTTATGAATCGATATAATAGAATTTAATTTTAACATTTCATTTATTTCTTTTTCATAAATACTTAATAAATTAATTAAATTACTTAAATTAAAACTATAATCTTGTAGAAAACTAAATTGTTTTTTTGCTTTTAAAACTTCTTCTTTTAAAAGATTTAACACTACTTTTGTATCGTTTATATCATTTGCCGATAATACTTCTTCACCAATATTATAAAATAATTCATAAAAATAAAGTATGTAATTTTTTTCTTCTGTTTGTCCATCTACTAAATATTTCTTTATATAAATTAAAAATTTTTTTATTTTGTTAGGTGAATCAAAATAATTAATTAAATTTATGTAATCATCTGGTACAAACATTCCCCAACTTTCTTTAACATTTATATTTGATAATTTTGTTACATGATTATCTTTATCATTTTTTAAATTAAATATATATGAAATTAATTCTTCTAAATCCTTAATCGAAATTATTTGTTCAAATTCTTCTTTTAATATTAAAGTACTTTGGCATTCTTCATTTACTTTTTTAATAATATCTTCATAATTTTGCTCATCAACATAATCTATATCTTCATTATCATCTATTTTTTCTTGATATTCATCAATTTCATTACTTTGATCATCCCTAAACATTTTATTTATTGTTTCAATTTTATCAATTATAGCCATTTTAAATTTATCCCTAGATTGATCATAAGATACTAATGTCATAATTTCAGTAGCATCCGTATAATATAAACTAATTGCCTCATTAACATTTTTAGCATTTGGATACTTACTTAAAAGTTCTTCTTCATTTAAAACAGGACCTACTAATTTTTTATTTGTTTTATTTAAAATCTTTTTATTCCCAAAATAAGCTATTCTTTCATCCTGATCACTTATAAATATTTTTTCTTTTTTATCAAGTTTTCCTTTAATAACACTTTCTGTTTCATATGTATAAAAATTTCTTATTGTATCTGATGATACTCTTTTAAGTAAAATGGCATATTCATCTTTTTTCATAATAACACTCCTAAATAAATTTATTTTTTTCTCTTTTGATTTGCTATAAAAATTATATTTTTTTCGTTATATTTATCAATATCGTTAACTGTTATTATCGGAAAATTTCCTATTCTTGAATTTAATTCATCGATATGTTCTAAATAAGCTCTACAAATCTTTAAATATTCTAATTTTTGAGATAGAATTTTTTTACATTCTAATATATTAGTAATTTCTTTAATATCACCAAAAAGTGCTAATTTAATAGCTGATGAAGTCGTATTTATTTTTTTATCTAGTCTATTATATAATTTTTGTATTTCATCTTCTTCTTTTAAAAAACTTTTTAATTGTTGTTCCATAACAAAGTTTAAATCAGATATTTTTTGATCACTTTTTTCTATAAAATCATAATAACCATTTATATAAAAAACAATTATTTTATCATCTTTTATGACATAATTTTTTATTGTTTTGTCTCTAAATTCTTTAGTCTCATACTTCAAAGATATCACCTCTAATTTTAACTATGTTATACATATATTAAAATGCTTTTTTAAACTTAATGTTTTTAATTTTAAAATTGTTCCTATAATACCACTTTTTATTTTATTTGACAATCTTTTTTTATAAAATTATTTAATAATTAATAATATTTAATACTTAAAAATACGAAATAATATATTTATTTTTTAATAACTATTGGTTTATTAATATCTATTATTTATGTTATAATTTTATAAATATTTTGTTTTACAATATTGAATATTAATTTAAATATTTAACATCAAAAAACCTAGTTTAAACTAGGTTAATTATTTATAACAAGTTGATTATCTTTTACATCTACAATAATTGTACTATTAAATTTTATTTTATCCATTATTATATATTTTGATATTAATGTTTCTAAATTTCTAGATACATATCTTTTAATTGGACGAGCTCCATATGATTCATCATATGATTCATTTATAATGAAATCACTAGCTTCTTTAGTTAATTCAATTTTTATTTTTTTATCATCTAATCGATATTCAATATCCTTAATAATTTTATCTAATACTTTATTTATAACATCTTTTTTAAGTGAATTAAATATAATTATTTCATCTATTCTATTAATAAATTCTGGTTTAAAATAGTGTTTTAATTCTTGATTTATGAGTTCTTCACTATTTTTATTATTATCTAAAATATATTCACTACCTAAATTAGAAGTCATTATAATAATTGTATTTTTAAAGTCAACTGTTCTTCCTTGAGCATCAGTTATTCTTCCATCATCTAATATTTGAAGCAAAATATTTAAAACATCTTTATGAGCTTTTTCTATTTCATCAAATAAAACTATACTATAAGGATTTCTTCTAACAGCTTCTGTTAATTGTCCTCCTTCATCATATCCAACATATCCTGGAGGAGCTCCAACTAATCTAGATACAGTATGTGCTTCCATATATTCACTCATATCTATTCTTACCATGTGTCTTTCATCATCAAAAAGTTCATAAGCAAGTGTTCTTGCCACTTCTGTTTTTCCTACACCAGTTGGTCCTAAAAAGATAAATGAGCCTATTGGTCTTCTTGGATCTTTTATTCCTGATCTAGCTCTAATAATAGCTTCACTAACAAGTTTTAAAGCATTATCTTGCCCCATAACACGTAATTTCATATTTTTTTCTAAGTTGATTAATTTTTCTTTCTCTCCACCTACTAATTTGGTGACTGGAATATTAGTAAGTTTAGAAATAACATTAGCTATATCTTCTACATCAACTGTATCACTTAATATTTTAGATGAATCTATTTTTCTTAATTCTTCTAATTCTTTTTCAAGTTTTGGTATTACACCATGTCTTAATTTAGCAGCGGTTTCTAAATTATAATTATTTTCGGCTTGTTCTAAAGAAAATTTAGAATTTTCTATTTCTCTTTTTTTAGCTTTTATTTTTTCATTTATGCTTTTTTCCTCTTCCCAATTTTTCCTTAAAACACTTTCTTTTTCCTTTAATTTTTCTATTTCTTCTTTTAAAGTATTAACTCTATTTTTAGATAATTCATCTTTATCTTTTTTTATTGCTTCTAGTTCTATTTGTTTTTGCATTATCTTTCTTGTTAATTCATCTAATTCGGTTGGAACTGAATCCATTTGAACTTTTATAGTAGCACATGCCTCATCAATTAAATCTATTGCCTTATCTGGTAAAAATCTATCTGTTATATATCTATCTGAATAAGTTGCTGCAGCGATTAAAGCTTTATCTTTTATATTTACACCATGATATACTTCAAAACGTGGTTTTAATCCTCTAAGAATAGTGATTGTATCTATAACACTAGGTTCTTTTACTTGTACACGCTGAAATCTTCTTTCTAAAGCTCCATCTTTTTCAATATATTTTCTATATTCATTTAATGTTGTAGCACCAATTAATTTTATTTCACCTCTAGCAAGCAATGGTTTTAACATATTACTTGTATCAACAGAACCATCAGCACTATTTCCAACAATCATATGTATCTCATCAATAAACATAATAATATTTCCATCACTATCAGTTACTTTCTTTAAAACAGCTTTTAATCTTTCTTCAAACTCACCTTTATATTTTGCTCCAGCTATTAAAGCTCCCATATCAAGTTCCCATATTGTTTTATTTTTTAAACTATCTGGAACATCTCCTTTTACAATACGAGCTGCAAGTCCTTCAACAATTGCTGTTTTACCTACTCCTGGTTCTCCAATTAAAACAGGATTATTTTTTGTTTTTCTAGATAAAATACGTGTAATACTTCTTATTTCATCATCTCTACCAATAACAGGATCTACTTTACCATCTTTAACATTTTTGGTAATATCTCGACCATATTTTTCTAAGACATTTCCCATATCTTCTATATTCATAAGACATTCCTCCTTTTTTAGTATTTAAAAAAAGTATATAATTATACTTCTTTCTAGTGCAGCATCAAACTACAAATAAACTATAACATAAAAATTAGCACTTGTCAAGTAAGAGTGCTAATTTTATTAATATTCTATAAATAATTTATTTCTATTTTAATTTACTTTGAATTCAATTTTTTCATAAGAAGTTAAATCGATATTTGTACTTGCATTTATACTTGCTGATTCATTTACATTTAAATT
>CANRLQ010000038.1 GCA_947631525.1 uncultured Bacilli bacterium
GTCCTTTACTCATTTCTTCATAGAGTCTAATCAAAGAATATTTTCTAGGATTTTCTTTGATACTTGTTATATCTTCTTTAAGAGATTGTTTTATTATTTCAAAATAATTTTCATCAAATTTATTATCTTCAACATTAGGATTAAAAAGTAATTCCATTAAAAATTCTACTGACTTTTTAGTAATACCTTCTTCTGTATATTTTTCATTAAGAAAAATCTCAGACATGGACATAATTGAATAATTACCAGATTTAGTTGTATTTATTCTAACTCCTAAATCATATAATTCTTCAGTTTGAATTACAATATCTCTAGATGTTTTATATTTTTTGCATGTATTTAATAACATATGATTTAAAAAATTTCTAATTGTTAATTCATTTTTTTTAATTTTTCTTTTAAAATTTACTTTTATATTAACTGTTTTAAATTTATCAGTTTTTATAATATGTAAATTATAATAATCTTTTTCTATTTTATTATATTCCATTGTATCACCTCTTTTTATTATGCACTACTAATTAAATTATTTACATCTTAAGTGTTGATTCTAAAGCAATTTCTATCATTTTATTAAAATGATTTTGTCTTTCTTCACTTGTTGTTTCTAAATTTGTTATAAAACTATCTGATATTGTGAGTAAACAAGTAGCATTTTTATTTAATACCTTAGCATTATGAAATAATGCGAATGATTCCATTTCTACTGCTAGACAATTGTATTTTTCTACTAATTCTTTATAGTAATTATTTTCTTTGTAAAATACATCACTACTATGAACTGTTCCAATAGTAATTTTTTCATTTAATTGTTTTGCTGTTTCAATAATAATATTATTTAATTTACTTGATGATTTTATTATATTAGCAGCTTCTCCATTTTGAACTTTGGCATAACTTGATTCTGAATAACTATTATCAACAAGTAATACATCATATAAATTTAAACTACTGACATATGAACCAGCAGAGCCTATTCTTATGATATTTTCAACATCATAAAATTTAAATAATTCATAAGAATATATTCCAATACTAGGCATTCCCATTCCACTAGCCATTACTGTTATATCTTTATTTTTATATTTACCTGTATAAGCATACATACCTCTTACACTATTAACTAATTTATAATTTTCTAAATAAGTTTCAGCAATCATTTTAGCCCTAAGTGGATCTCCAGGCATTAATACTGTTTTTGCTATATCTTCCTTTTTTGCTTCATTATGTGGTGTCATAAATTACCTCCTATAAATTTTTTTATTTCTTCTACTGTTTTATTAAAATCTTCATAATTTGTATTAAACCAATTTATTTCCATTTGATTATTAAACCAAGTATATTGCCTTTTAGCATATCTTCTACTTCTTTGTTTTATCAATTCTATGCATTTATCAAGCGACTCTTTTTTTTCAAAATAGGGAAATAATTCCTTATAACCAATTGGTGTTAATACTGCTTTAGTTCTTATATTTGTGTCATATATTCTTTTTGCTTCTTCCAATAAACCATTTTCAATCATTTTAACTACTCTTTTATTAATTAAATTATATAAATTTTTTCTATCAGTTGTAAGTCCTATAAATATAGTATCATATAATAATTTATTTGTTTTTTCTTTTTCACTTATTGGTTTATTATTTGAATAATAATAATCAAGTGCTCTTTCTATTCTCTTTCTATTATTAATATGGATATTATTATTGCTATCAATACTTAATAATTTTTGATATAATTGTTCATTTGTATAGTTAGAATAATCATTTTTGATTGTTTCCTTATTAAATTGATAATCATATAAAGCAGCTTTTATATAAAGCCCTGTACCTCCAACTAAAATAGGTGTTTTATTTTTGTTAAATATCTCTTCTATTTTTTCTCTTACATCACTTTGATAATTAAATACCGTATAATCTTCATCAATGTTTTTTATATCAATTAAATGATGTTTTATTCCTTCCATTTCTTCCTTAGTTACTTTAGCCGTAGCTATATCTAAACCTTTATATACTTGAGTTGAATCAGCATTTATAATTTCTCCATTAAATATTTTAGCAAGACATATACTTAATTTTGTTTTACCTACACCAGTTGGTCCTACAATACAAATCACTTTATTCAAATAATCCACCTACTTCTTTTTTAAATCATTATATTTGTTTATATAATCATCTATACTATCAAATACCTTATCTTTAAAATTATCTTCATAAATATCTATACCAATCATTTTTAATACATCGGAAATATTTTTAATAATTATATCATAATCAATTACATGATTGTTTAAATACACAATATCCTCTACATTACAATATTTACGACTATAAAAAGCTAATAATGAGCCTAGTATATAGCGATAAATTTTACTAAATGGGGAGGCTAATGTAGAAATTAATTCCTCTTCATTTACATCAATTGTACTTTTTTTATATTCTTCTTCTGTTTTTTGTAAACCTTTCAATAAGTTATGACAATCACTATTAAACATTTCTTCAGTATAATTTTCTGATAAATAATTTTCATTGATTAATTTTATTGTATTTTTATCAATAGCACCAAATTTTTCATAAGCTAATAATATTACTATATGTTTATCTAAAAATTCACTTATATCTTTGATATGTAACAATCTATCATTATAAGAAATTTCATTTTTAGGTATACCCTTTATATCGATTAAATAATCAATTGTATATAATTCAAAATAAATAGATAAAAATTCACTAAAAAGATATCCTTTTGTTGAAATAAAATTCTTACTATTAATATAATGGATAAATTCATGAACTAAAATTCTAACATCGGAATAATTAAATTCCCTATTGATATTTATGACATTAATACCATTTATTTTTTCGTAATATGAACCAATATATTCACTATCATAACTGAAATCTAATTGCCCAGTTTGAATTAATTTATCAAAATCTTCTAGGTAATATTTATTTAAACTCTCAATTATTTCACGTGCAAGTAAATAGACTTCTTCAAATGATAATTTATTTTTAATTGTTTCATCTTTTAAATTATATTTATTTATAAATTCAAGAAACGAAGTGTTTAACATAGCTATTTCAAATATATTTCTTAAAAAGAAAGAATCTTTTTTTTCTAAAAACATGAAAATATCATTTAAATAATTATTTAATTTTTTATATTCTTCTTCTATCATAAATCACCTATTTTTTATGTATTTTTTATAACAATTTTCTAAATTTTTGTATGATTCCTGTTTTAAATCATCATCACAGTAGTCTACATCTAAATAATCTAATACTTGTTCAAAATCATAATTTTTTAGTTCTTGATTAAGTTCAAATAATTCTAAAATATTATTTTTATCTTTCTTAATTCTATCATACATATATGTAGCAATTAATGTACCTAATATATATGGCTGTTCAAAATCTAAAGTTAATTCTTCTTTATCAACTATCTTATAAATAGTATCAGATATATCATTAGAATAATTACTTGGATAGTTTTCTATTATAGAAATAATACTATTTGCATCTATATAATTATCTTCAATATATTTCAATAATAAATTAATATTAAAACTTACCTCTATTGCTTTAGATTTAGCACAGTATAAATCATAATTAATTGGAATTTTAGCATCTTTTATTTGTTTTTTGACTAGATATTCTTCTAATAAAATTTCACCTAATAATGATAATGCTTCAGTATAAAATAACCTTGTAACATTTGGTTGGGTTTCATCAATATTAATATCATGAAAAAGTTCATGAACAATAGAAAAGGCATCTTCAATAGTATTTCTTATAGGTATATATATTATTCTTTTATTATATATATCATCATATTCACTATAAGCAATATTGTCTTGTATATCTTTATTTTGATCAAAAATAATGCTTCCATCATTTTTTCGTATATTATAATAATCCATATAATATGGGTTTAAATATGATAAAAATTCTGAGACAATTTTATCTATTTTTTTTAAAGTATATTTTTTGGTATATTTAAAATTTCTATTTTTATCTTTTTCATTCATAATAATATTTGTAAGGGAATATATCAATCTAAAATCATCAAAACTTTTAGCATTTGTAGCAATAACATAATCTTTAGTGGCTTTGCTTATTATATCAAGTTCTTTTATCATTTTATGAACATTGAATCGCCAAATGAGAAAAAGCGATAATTATTGTTAATTGCTTCTTTATAAGCATTCATAATTTTTTCTTTACTAGCAAAAGCACTAACTAACATTACTAAAGTAGATTTTGGAAGATGAAAATTAGTTATTAAACAATCAATTGCTTTAAATTCATAACCTGGATAAATAAATATATCTGTCCATCCATTACAACTTTTAAATTCACCATACAAATTATAAATTGTCTCTAATGTTCTAGTAGAAGTTGTTCCTACACTTATTATTTTTTTATGATTCTGTTTTGTTTTATTTAATATATTTGCTGTTTCTTCACTCATCATATAGAATTCACTATGCATTTTATGATTTGTTATTTCTTCTTCATTAACTGGTCTAAAAGTACCAAGACCAACATGTAAAGTTATATATACAATATTTACTCCTTTTTCTTTGATTTCCTCCAACAATTTATTAGTAAAATGAAGTCCTGCTGTAGGAGCTGCTGCACTTCCTAAGTTTTTAGCATATACAGTTTGATATCTATCTTTATCTTCTAATTTTTCATGAATATATGGTGGTAGTGGCATTTCACCTAACTCATCTAATATTTCATACAAAATACCTTTATATATTAATTTAAAAATTCTTATTCCTTCTTCTTTAACATCAATACATTCAGCTTTTAATCTTCCATTACCAAATGATATAATTGTTCCTATTTTAACTCTTTTAGCCGGTTTTGTTAAACATTCCCATGTATCTTCCTTTACTTCTTTTAACATTAATATTTCAATTAAAGCATTTGTTTGACTTTTTACACCATAAAGTCTAGCAGGTAATACCTTTGTATCATTTAAAACTAATGTATCACCATTTTCTAAATAATTTATTATTTCATTAAATTTTTTGTGTTCAATTTCACCTGTTTTTCTATCTAAAACTAACATTTTAGATTGATCTCTATTTTTTATTGGTGTTTGAGCTATTAAATTTTCTGGTAATTCAAAATCAAAATCATTTGTTTTCATAAAATCACTATCCTATTTTTCTTGTTTTATTCCAAGATGTTCATATGCTTTAGATGTTACAATACGCCCTCTTGGTGTTCTTTTTAAAAATCCTGTTTGTAATAAATATGGTTCATATACATCTTCTATAGTTGTTTGTTCTTCTCCTATCGAAGCAGCTATAGCTTCTATTCCAACTGGTCCACCATTAAATTTTTCAATTATAGCTCTAAGTAAGTTATGGTCGGTATCATCTAAACCATAAGCATCAACTTTTAATTTATCTAAAGCTAATTTAGTTATTTCTAAATCAATCAACCCATCATTCATAACTAAAGCAAAATCTCTTACTCTTTTAAATAAACGATTAGCTATTCTAGGTGTACCTCTACTCCTTCTAGCAAGTTCTAAAGCAGCTTGGTCATCTATTTTACAATTTAATACTCTAGATGTACGCTTTACAATTTCTGTTAATTCTTCATTATTATAAAATTGTAATTTAGAAATTATTCCAAATCTATCTCTAAGAGGACTTGTTAAATCACCTACTCTTGTGGTTGCTCCTATTAGTGTAAATGGTGGTAAATCAATTCTAATATTTCTACTTGTTGAATCACTACCAACAATAATATCCAATTTAAAATCTTCCATAGCTGGATATAATATTTCTTCGATATATCTAGGCATTCGATGGATTTCATCAATAAATAAAACATCGCCTTCTTCCAATGTTGATAAAATGGCGGCTAAATCACCTGTTTTTTCTATTGATGGACCACTTGCTGTTTTTATATTACTACCAAGTTCATTAGCTATTATATAAGACAAAGTTGTCTTTCCAAGTCCTGGTGGACCATATAATAAAACATGATCTAAAGATTCATCTCGCATTTTAGCAGCTTTAATGTATATTTTAAAATTTTCTTTTACTTCACTTTGACCAATGTATTCATCAAGACTATCAGGTCTTAAAGAATTTTCAAACTTATCTTCTTCTAATTCGTGATTTGTTATTATTCTTTCATCCATAAAATAACCTCATTTCTTTTTATTTTAATAATAATTTTAATGCTTCCTTTATTTGATCTTCTATTCTTAAATTAATATCCACTTTAGAAATTATTTTATTTATATCTTGTTTTTTATAACCCAAAGCTACTAATGCTTCGGTTAATTCTTCATTTTTTACTACTTCTAAATTGTTAGAACTTACTAATTTACCTTTTAAATCAAGAATTATTTGTCTAGCTACTTTATCTCCTATTTTAGGAAATTTTTTTAAATATGATATATTCTCTTTTTCAATGGCATCAATTATTTCATCAATTGAACCAGTTGCTATTATAGGTAAAGCCATTTTAGGACCTAATCCTTTTACATCAATTAGTTTTAAAAATAAACTTTTTTCTTCCTTAGTTTTAAATCCATATAAACTTATATCATCTTCTTTTACATTTTGATATGTATATATTTTATAATTTTGATTTAATTCAAATGAATATGGATTTGAAGTATAAATTAAATATCCAATCCCATTATTTTCCAAAATAATATTATTACTTTCAATATCAGTTACTATTCCTTTTATATATCCATACATAAAATCACCTAATAGTATTATATCATATAAAATTAAAATAGTAAGTTTTTACTTACTATTTTAATTCAAATATTGTTCCTTCTTTAGTATCTTTTATTATTATTCCTTTATCTTCTAATTCTTTTCTTATTCGATCTGCTTCTTCATAATTTTTATCTTGCTTTGCCTTACTACGTAATTTAATCATATTATTTATATATTGTTCTAAATTTTTATCTATTTTAACTATTTCATCTTTTAACAAATCTAATGATAATACTTTATCAAAATCTTTTACCAATTCTATTTTAGTAATATTATTCATATTATCTTTTAATACATCATACAAAATAGTTAAAGAAGATGAAGTATTTAAATCATTTTCTAAAGATTGTTTAAATTTATATTTATACATATCTACTTTATCTTTATCAATACTTCCATCTAAATCTACATTAATAGATTTAATCTTATTTTTTAACTTATTATATGAATTTTTTGCTTGATTTAAAGCATCATAACTAAATACAAGAACTTTTCTATATGAAGAATTTAAACACATAAAACGATAATCAAGTGGATCATAACCTTTTTGTTCTAATAAAGAAAGTGTTAAAAATTCCCCATTTGATTTACTCATCTTACCTGTATTGTCATTTAAATGTTCACCATGAATCCAATAATTACACCATTTGTGATTTAAATATGCTTCTGATTGAGCTATTTCATTTGTATGATGTGGAAATATATTATCTACCCCACCACAATGAATATCTAAATGTTCACCTAGATTTTTAATTGCTATTGCTGAACATTCTATATGCCATCCTGGATATCCAAGACCCCAAGGACTATCCCACTTTAATTCCTGATCATCAAATTTAGATTTTGTAAACCATAAAACAAAATCAGCTTGATTTCTTTTATTTAAGTCTTCTTCTACTCCTTCTCTTACACCTACAATCATATCATTTACTTTATGATTAGTGAGATTATAATAGTCAGATAATTTAGAAGTATCAAAATACACATTTCCACCACTTATATATGCATAAGAATCTTTTAATAATTTTGTTATTATTTTTATATATTCATTGATATTATCAGTAGCTTTTGATATTATTTCAGGTCGTTTAATGTTTAATTTATCAATATCTTTCATAAATTCATTTTTATAAAAATCAGCTATTTCTAGAACTGTTTTATGTTCTCTTTTAGCACCTTTTAACATTTTATCTTCACCGCTATCAGAATCGCTAGTCAAATGGCCTACATCAGTTATATTCATGCATCTTTTTACATTATATCCTAAATAATTTAATGATTTTTCAAGAATATCTTCAAAGATATATGTTCTAAGATTACCAATATGAGCATAATGATATACTGTGGGTCCACATGTATACATTGTAACCATATTTTTATCATATGGTACAAATTCTTCTATTTTTTTTGTTAAAGTATTATATAATCTCACAATATCACTTCCTATTTAATTATAACACAATATATTATATTTATTCAAATATTTAGTTACAATAAAATATATAATATAATTAAATATTTTTTAAATTTTCTATTGCATATTTTATTTTATTATGTTATTATTAGTAAGTAATGTGTATGGACCTTTAGCTCAGTTGGTTAGAGCATCCGGCTCATAACCGGACGGTCGTAGGTTCGAGTCCTACAAGGTCCACCATTT
>CANRLQ010000039.1 GCA_947631525.1 uncultured Bacilli bacterium
TGTATTATCCAAAAAATTTTCTATCATTTCTAAATTTACTTCTTCCATCGCAACTATTCTTCTTTTTTCTTTTTTAGACAAATTTTGTTTTAACTTTAATTGTGAAACAATAAAATACATATATGTGATTAAATCAGTATTTTTCATTTTTGATAATGTTGTTAAAATTTCTTCACTAACCATTTGTCCATTATAAGCTGATGTAAGAAATTCTTGAACTGATGTAATACATTTTAATCCATTTTCTTCCATTTTTACTACTCCTTTTTTTTGAAAACTAGATATATTTTAACACATATAGTATCTATTAACAACATTTTTTTTATTTTTTCTAAAGAACACTTTATTTGTTCTTCTTCGTATTCACAAATAATTATTCCGTTATCGCTTAATAAGTCATATTCTATAATCTTTTTTATTGATGGATTTATTAAGTTTAATTTATATGGAGGATCTAAAAAAATAACATCAAATTTTATATTTTTATTTGATAAAGTTTTTAATGCACTTAAATAATCATCTTTTATTATTTCCAAATTATCTATATTTTTAGTATTTTCTTTTAATATTTTTATAACTTCTTTGTTGTTATCTACAAAATAACACATATTAGCTCCATTGCTTAAAGCTTCTATTCCAAGGGAACCACTCCCAGCAAATAAGTCTAAGCAATTACTATATTTAATATTGTTCTGGATTATTCCAAATAATGATTCTTTTATTCTATCCATTGTTGGTCTTGTTCCATCTATATCAAAACCTTTTAATACTCTCCCTTTATATTTTCCACTAATAATTCTCATTTTTTTACTCCTATAGTATAATAATTATATTTTGGGACAATATATTAATGTGATTAATTCACACATATATTAACTCCCCTTCTTAAAATCCTAACAATTAGGATTTTTTTTATTTTACCATTATTTTAAAGTTGATACAACATTTTGTATTAATTCTAGTGCATCTAAAGCTTTACTAATACGATCAGTTGCTCTTAAATGATATTTGTCTTTTACTTCTTCTTCAAATTCCCTAAACATTAATGGATTACGATTTAATATTTTATACCAATAGGAGTTTTCTCTAATATACTTTTGATAATTAGGGTTATTTTTTATTTTAAATTGTAAATCTATATTCATTAGTCTTCAAAATGTTTATATAAAGGTCTTGGTTTATATTCCGGTTTCGTTACTTCTTTATTACCTGTTCCTAATTCTTGAATTACACCTATTACTCTTTGAACGCTATTTATTCCCTCTTGCATTTTATTTAAATCTATATTTTTAACCCATGTTACAACATCTGCTAAAGCTAGCGGAGTGGATACTTTTTCAATAGCTTTTTCTTCTTTTTTTGATGTGTACTCTTTCCATACATTATCATCTTCTCCATATAAATCATAAATTTCATAAAATTTTTGCCAAGTCATTTCATTATTTTTTACATATTTAACAAGTGAAGGATTTTTTTTGACAAATTCTTTAAAACTAGTTTTTTTATCCATTACAATCACCTAGTTTATTATATGTTTTTTATTGATAAAGTTAACTATATTTATTTTTTATTTGTTCGTTTAACCAAAAATAATCTTTGTTATAAAAATCTACAACAAATATTTTTTTATTATAAATATTAAATATTTTAAAAATTGCTGGCATGTTTTTATTTGTTATAATAATTGTTGTAGCATATCTTATTGAAATAGTTGTTGTTTCATCATTTGAAAGTAATTTTATTAATTTTTTATTTATTAATTTATATGCATATTTTTCTTTTATATAATTATTTAATAATCGAACACTAAATGTATCACATACTTGATTAAATAACTCTACACCATAATTTACATTATCCATCTTTAATGAATACAAAGTTTCTAAAATAGTATATAAAAGTTTAGAATTATTTTTATAAATAAAAAGATAGTATTTACGCATATTATCACCTTTATTATTATAATGTTCATAATTTGTTTTTTTTGTCAAAAAAAAATTATAATTTCTTATAATTTAATTTCTTTTGAAAAAATATCTTATTAAATGTACTTCAAAAAATACAAAGCAAATAAATAATAACCATAATAATAAGTCGTATAATAATCCACTTGAATATTTTGCTAAAATATCAATTAATGAAGATGGAATATATTTATTTATAATTTGATTTAATTCAGGAACTTTTAAATGATCTCCAAAAAAATGAATTAATCTAAAAAATATTTCAACTATTCCTAAAAAATATACAACATTTTTAAAATCTTTATAAAAAAATGCAATTATTATGATTAATACTAATAATAAAACTAAATCCATATAGCACACCTACCTTAATAGATATTATATCATAAAAAAAAGAAGATTTAAATTATTTCTTCTTTAATTTTTGGATTTTTTAAAACTTCTACTAATTTATCTATATCTTCTTTAGTATTATATAAAGCTAAACTAACACGGCACGTATTTTTTATACCTAATTCTTCTTTAAAAATTTTAGCGCAATGATTACCGGCTCTAACACAAATATTATATTTATCTAGATAAATTGCTAAATCTTGAGCAAATATATCTTTCATATTAAATGTTATTATTCCACTTTCACTATTCTCATTATAAATGATAATATCTTTTACTTCTTTTAATCTTTTTATAGCATATTTTTTTAATTCTAATTCATAATTATATATATTATCCATACCAATATTATTTAAGTATTCAATTATTCTTCCAAAACCTATTATACCTGCTATATTTTGTGTGCCTGCTTCCAATAAATATGGAATATCATCATAAACTCTAATTCCATCACTTATAAAACTAGCATTCATTCCACCACCAAAAATAATTGGTCTAATATTATTTAAATGTTCTTCTTTACCATAAAGTACCCCTACTCCTGTTGGACCATACATTTTATGAGCAGAAAAAGCTAGAAAGTCTATATCAAGATCTTGAACATCCGTTTTTTTATGAGCAACACTTTGAGCTCCATCTACTACAACCATAATATTGTTTTTATGAGCTATGGAAGTTATTCTTTTGATATCTCTAACATCACCTGCTACATTAGTTATCTCAGCAATACTTATTACTTTAGTTTTATCAGTTATAATACTTTTTAAATGATCTATTTTTATATTAAAATTCTCATCTAAATCAATATATTTTATCTTTAAACCTATTTCATCAGCTAATTCAAACCATGGTAAAACATTAGATGCATGTTCACTTTTAGTTATAATTATCTCATCACCTGATTTTAAATTATATCTAAAATAACCAAAAATAATTTTATTTAATGAATCAGTGGCACCACTTGTAAAAATAATTTCTTTTTCATTTTTAGCATTTATAAAATTTTTTATTAGTTTTCTTGTTTTTTCAAATTTATTATCAACTTCTATACTAATACTATAATCTCCTCTATGTGCATTAGCACTATATTCATTGTAATATTTACTTATTTCTTCAGCTAAAAAATGAGGTTTTAAAGTTGTTGCTCCATTATCAAGATAAATGATATCCTTTTTCAACATTAAAAAATCATCGCGATTCATTTTTCACCTCCAATATTTATCAATAATCTTTTCAACAGTTTTATCTTTTTCTTCAAGTAAAAATCCCTTAATAAGTAAATTATATGCAGTCTCTTTTTTTATCCCTCTACTCATTAGATAAAAAAGTTCCTCTTCACTAAATTTACCAATCAAAGCTGAATGATTTGCTTCAGTATCATATTCATCTATTAATAAATTAGGATTAATTGAATTTTTCTTGTTATTCATATTAATTATACGATTGCGTTGACTTAAAATACATCCTGTTATTCCATTATATACTATTCCAGTTGTATTAAAAGTTGTACTACCTTTATTGATATTAACAGATTTATTTGAAACATTACTAATAGTGTTTTTATTATTATGATATATAACTAAATCAAATTTTTGTTTTTCTTTGCTTATTGTTTTTAATTTGTACTCTAAGTTACTATTATAACCATTCATATTTACAATATTTAACTCTTTTATGTTATTACAATCGTAAAATTTATCAACAATTAATTTACTATTTTCTTCTAAATTAAATTTATATTGTATTTTTATTTTATCATTTTGGAATAATTGCTTAAATTTAATCTTAGTATTCTTCTTAATATTAATTACTACATCTAATTTTAAGTTCTCTTCTTCACTTGTAATGCTAATCTCATTGTTTTTTAAAGATGTTATTTCTATTTTTATAACATCAAATAATTCCGTTTTTTCTTCTACATTTACTTTTAAATCATTACCAACATTTAAATCAACTGTACCTTTTTTTATTATTATTTTATTCATTTGAATCTCCTAAATTTTCATAACCTTCATCTTCTATTTGTTTTACAAGATCAAATGTCCCACTCTTTACAATTTTACCATTTTTCATAATATGAACATAATCTGGTTTTATATAATTCAATAATCGTTGATAATGTGTTATTAAAAGAACTGAACAATTACTTTCTTTATAGTAATCCATAACATTTTCACCAACTATTTTTAAACTATCAACATCAAGTCCTGAATCTATTTCATCTAAAATAACTGTATTAGGTTTTAACATATACATTTGAAGAATTTCGTTTTTCTTTCTTTCACCACCAGAAAAACCTTTATTTACAGAACGATGAATCATTTCTTTATCAATATTTAATTTTTCTATTTTTTCATTTAATTCTTTAATAAAAGACATTAATTTAAAATTATTACCTTCCTTGTTACTAATAGCACTTCTTAAAAAATCAGCATTAGTAACACCATCTATTTCAAGTGGCATCTGCATTCCTAAAAATATTCCAAGCTGAGCTCTTTGATCAACTGTTAAATCATTTATTGGTTTATCATCAAAATAAATAGTTCCTTTTTTTATGACATAATTACTATCTCCCATTATAACTCTTGATAAAGTTGATTTCCCTGTACCATTTGGTCCCATTATAGCATGTATTTCTCCACTTTTTATTGTTAAGTTAAAAGATTTTAATATTACTTTATTTTCTATTTCAACTGTTAAATCTTTTATTTTTAATGTATGCATGTATATCATCTCCAATAATAGTATTTTACCATTTTTTGCTATATTTTAACACTCTTTTGAATAAAAAAAATTTTTTTTATCAAAATTATAATAGAATATTCGCAGATATTCACAAAAGAACTTGTCAAAGTTCTTTTATACTTTATTTTTAGATAAAAATAAAGTATAATTATTTTAGGAGAGTGATTTATGAATTGTTTATTTTGTGGAATTGTAAATGGTAGTGTACCATCATATAAAATATATGAAGATGATACTGTATTTTGTTTTTTAGATATTAATCCTGATAGTAATGGACATATGTTAATTATTCCTAAAAAACATTATAAAGATTTAAATGATATTGATTTAAATACTTTAAATCACATTATAGAAATTAGTAAAAAAATGAAAAAATTATTAGAGGAAAAATTATATATTGATGGCCTAACTTTAATTCAAAATAATGGTGATGTTCAGGAAGTTAAACATTTTCATTTACATTTAAAACCATTTTATAATAATCCAAAAGATTTAATGAAAATTGAAGAAATATATAATATTTTAACTAAATAAAGAAGCAATTATTTGATTGCTTCTTTTCTTGATAAATTAAGTCTTCCTTTTTTATCGTAACCTTGTGATTTAACTAGTATTTCATCTCCAACTTTTACTATATCACTTGGTTTTTCTACTCTTTCTTTTGCTAATTGTGATACATGAACTAATCCTTCACATCCTGGCCAAAGTTCCACAAAACATCCAAAATCTTCTACTTTGACAACTTTTGCTTTATAGATTACATCATTTTCTACTTCTCTTACAATATCTTTAATCATGTTAGCAGTTTTTTCAATAACTTCTTTATCCATATGATAAATTGTGACAGTCCCATCATCAGCTAAATCTACTTTAACAGCATTAGCATCATTAACAGAATTAACATTACTACAATCTAGGATAATCTTTGTAATTACATCGCCACCACGTCCAATAACATCTTTAATCTTATCTGGGTTAATTTTAAATATCATTGTTTTTGGAGCATATTTACTAACTTCTTTTCTAGGTTCTTTTATTTGTTTCTCCATTACATCAAGTATTTCCATACGAGCTTCTTTTGCTTGAGCTAAAGCTTGTTTTAATATTTCTTTAGTAATTCCCTTTATTTTTATATCCATTTGTAATGAACAAATTCCTTTTCTTGTACCTCCTACTTTAAAATCCATATCTCCTAAATGATCTTCCATACCTTGTATATCAGTTAAAATCGTATAATCACTACCATCTTTTGAAGTTATAAGTCCCATGGCAATTCCTGCTACGGGAGCCTTTATTGGAACACCAGCGGCCATTAAACTCATACATCCAGCACATATTGTTGCTTGAGATGATGAACCATTTGATTCAAGTATTTCAGATACTACACGAACTGTGTATGGGAATTCTTCTTCGCTTGGCATTACTTGTTTTAAACATCTCTCACCTAAAGCACCATGTCCTATTTCTCTTCTACCAGGTGAACCATATCTTCCAGTTTCTCCAACTGAGAATTGTGGAAAGTTATAATGTAACATAAAATGTTTTTCAGCTTCTAAACTTATACCATCTAATACTTGATATTCATTTAAAGCTCCTAATGTTGTAACAGCTAAAGCTTGTGTTTCACCTCTCGTAAATAAAGCTGAACCATGAGTTCTTGGAAGTAAGTCAATATCTGTAGAAAGTGGTCTTATTTCATTCATTGCTCTTCCATCAGATCTTGTTTTTTCATTTACAGTTATTGCTCTAAATATATCATATTCAATAGATTCTAAAACTAATTTTACTTTAGTTATTAATATATTTAACTCTTTAGAATCTAAATTTTTATTTTCTTCTTCATATTTGCTAACAACTTCTTCTTTTACTAAATCAATGGCATTATATTTTTCTAATTTTTCTTTAATACGCATTGCTTTATCTAATTTTTCAGCTGCTAATAATCTAATTTCTTCTCTAAGTGATTCTTCAATTTCTAGTTTCTCATATTCCATTTTTGGTTCTCCAACTTCATCAATAATAGTTTGTTGGAATTCACATAATTCTTTAACCGCTTCATGCCCAAACATTAATGCTTCTAGCATATCTTCTTCTGATACTTCTTTTGATCCAGATTCAACCATATTAATTGCTTCTTTTGTACCTGCAACTATTAAATCAATATCAGATTGTTCTAGTTCTGCTGGAGTTGGATTAATAATAAATTCACCATTTACTCTACCTACTTTTACACCAGCAATTGGTCCATCAAATGGTATTTTAGATATTGAAGTTGCTAAAGATGAACCAAACATTGCTGTAAGTTCTGGTGTATTATCATTATCAACTGATAAAACTGTATTAACAACCTGAACTTCATTTCTAAAATCTTCTGGAAACATTGGGCGCATTGGCCTATCTATCATACGTGCAGCTAATGTAGCAGCATCTGTTGGTCTCCCTTCTCTTTTTATAAAGCCACCTGGTATTTTACCAACAGAATATAATTTTTCTTGATATAGAACCATTAATGGAAAAAAATCAGATAATATATTAGCATTTTTTGATACAACTGCTGTTGATAATATTACTGTATCACCATATCTAACTAATACTGAACCATGTGCTTGCTTTGCTAGTTCTCCATGTTCTACTATTAATTTTTTCCCTCTAAAATCTAATTCAAATACTTTTTTCATTATTACCTCCATATATTTATGTTTCTTAAAATAAAGACACTTAAAATAAGTGTCTACTTTATAATTATTTTCTTAATCCTAAACTTGCTATTAACTTTCTATAACGAGTAACATCTTTTTTTAATAAATATTTTTGTAAACTACGTCTTTGACCTACTTTTTTAAGAAGTCCTCTTCTAGAATGGAAATCGTGTTTATGTTCCTTTAAATGTTCTGTTAAATCATTTATTTCTGCAGTTAGAATTGCTATTTGAACTTCTGGTGAACCTGTGTCACCTTCAGTAACTGCATATTTTTTAATAATTTCTTGTTTCTTTTCTTTTGTTAAAGCCATAATTTTCTCCTTTCATAATAATACGCTTAAACCTAGATAAAAGTCGGAGACTCTTAAATCCACGAATAAGTAAAAATATTTGGTGTCCCCTTAGGGGTTCGAACCCTAGACCCACAGATTAAGAGTCTGTTGCTCTACCAACTGAGCTAAGGAGACA
>CANRLQ010000040.1 GCA_947631525.1 uncultured Bacilli bacterium
ATAGTATATCCGAAACCTTAGAAATAGTTGATAAACAAATAATCACTAAGTGCATTTTATCAAATAATAGAAAAAGTAGCAATAATTTCATGTTACTTTTTAGAAATTAATGTTTTCTTTAAAATATGTTCACATTGCTTAGACGAATGGTTAATGCCTGAATCCATTCTATCTCCAATTTGTTGATTAGAAATTCTATTTCTTAAATTAGCAATTAATTGTTCTGATGACTCACCTATATTATGATTACCTATTATACTAGCAACAATTTTATAGTATTCATTTGATTCAGTTAATGAACCCATAGTTGCTAATATTGGAACTGTTGTTCCCTTTTCATGCTTTTCATTTGAATATAAAATACTATTAAAATTCATAAAATCAATTTTTTGACCTACAAGATTTTGTGATATATAATAATCTAAAACACTAGCAACTAAATATGAATATACATCATCATTTGCTTCATCAATTGAAATAGTTACACCTTCTTTAAGAATTGTACCATGTTGTTTTAAATCTAAATCAATTATTCTTCCCTTAACATCGCTGTCAGTAAAGGAGAAGAAAGTTGGAAAAGATAATTCCATAACAACATGTTGCTTTCTATATTCATCAGTTAAAACTAATTTTTTAAACGTATCATGAACTTGCTTAAACATATCTAGCCATTTATCGCATTTTTCAAGAATTTTTTCAGATGATACAACTGGTTGAATATATACTTTTTCAAGCATTCCATCTCCACGAATAGAACTAACAATTGAAGAATTACCAGAAATCTCTAATCCTCCATCAGTACTTGTAATTTTTATTTGTTTTTTTTGTAATTCATCAGAATTAGTTATACAAATTTCATCATTTTTTTCAAGAACAATATATTGAACCCCGTCTATTTTTTCAAATTTCATAGAAACCTCCCTCATTTGATTAATTATTATAACACATTTTTTCTATTTTTCATCCTATAAATTTATTATTTTAAGATTATTTTTCAAAAACATCATCTTCTTCTTTATCTTCTTTTTTTTATAAATTTATCAGCAGTTACAGCCATTTCATCATTTAAAAGTCTAATTACTTTTCTATTTTTCATTTATTAAAAATATTATGTTTTCTTACATAATCTGGATTTGCTTTCCTTTCTTAAAAATTATAATCATGTTTAAAAGAAAATAAACTTAATACTTTATTATTAAATAATTTTTCAACTATTTTTTAAATAAATTTAAGAAATTTTTCAAATACCTTATTTAAATAAATATTTTCTTCAGTTAATTTATTTATTTCAGCTTGCATTTTATTTTTGGATTTAATAACAATTTTATTATTAATTTTTTTATCTATTTTATCAACTATATCTTCTTTATTCTTTTTAAAATTAGATATTTATTGTTTAAGATTTTTTACTTTTTCATTAAAAAATTTTTTTAAATGAATTTGTTTTTCTTGTATTTGAAATCCATACCATAGACCTGAACTCATTCTTAACGATTCTTCAATAGGTAATTATTCTTTAATAATGTTTACCATAATACCATTCTTTCTTTAGGATAACTTTTATAAACACAAAAAACTAATTCATTTTTGAATTAGTTATTTATCAAAGCTCAAAAGTTTGAGCAGAATTCCTCTTGGTAGCGACAGTGGGGATCGAACCCACGACCTTCCGGGTATGAACCGGATGCTCTAGCCAGCTGAGCTACATCGCCATATCAAGAACAAATTAATTATAACAAATTTATTTATGCTTGACAATACTTTTTTTATTTTAATGTTGAATTTAACAATTTTCTTAAATGCTCAATCTTATCAAATTCCATACTTCTTGTTACTCTTAATATATTTTTATACATTAAGTTTAATTTAATTATTACACCTATAAATGTTAATACAATAGCAATTGTGCCTAATAAATATAAATCAAGAATTAGAAAATATATTCCTATTGCAAAACAAATTAAACTAATTACAATAAGAATTAAAAAAGTGGTTTTATTTTTCATTTCTATTTCTAAACTAGTCACTTTTGATTTTAAATATTTAATCTTTTCTTCTTCTTTTAAATTACCTATAACATTATTATATACAATTTCGCTCTTACTATTCTCATCACCATTAATTGAAATATCAATTTTTTCATTATAACTCATAATACTTCCCCCATAATTTTATTTTATTTTTCCAAATTTATTTAATGGAAATATTGAAAAATCAACCTTTCCTTCTATATCTTCTTTTTTTATAAATCCAATTATTCGACTATCTTTTGAATTAGGTCGATTATCACCCATAACAAAATAATAGTCATCAGGTATTGTTTCATTAAAAATATTAATATTAAAATCATCCGTATTATTAATTTCTAAAAACTTTTCATCTATTTTTTTACCATTTACATATAAATTACCGTTATTATATTCAATATGTTCTCCTGGAAGTCCTATAATTCTTTTAACTAATTTATTATTTTGATAATCTAATACAACTATATCAAAACGTTTAAAAGTTTTTTTATATTTTTTTAATAACAATACTTGATTATCACTAAGTGTTGGATACATTGAAAGCCCATCTACCTTTACAGGTGTTACTATATATATTCTAATTAAAGCAACAGCTAAGATTATTATAACATATGGAACAATTTCATTAATAAATTTCTTCATTTTATAAAAAATAAGACTACAAAGCCTTATTTTTCTCCTTTTAATTGTTCTTTATCTCTACGTTCTTTAATCTTAGGTTGGCTTAATAATTCTCTAATATAACCAAGTTTAGCTTGTCTAACTTTACCTTTTCTAACAACTGTAATTCCATCAATCAATGGTGAATTCATTGGAAAAGTTCTTTCTACACCAATACCTTGTGATTTTTTTCTAACAATAAAATTTTTAGAGATACCTGATCCTTGAATTGCCATAACTATTCCTTCAAAAGCTTGAATTCTTTCTTTGTTACCTTCTTTGATTTTGTAATCAACACGAATAGTATCTCCTACTCTAAATTCAGGTAAGTCTGTTCTAATTTGATTTTTTGTTATTTTCTCAACTACGTTCACAATGTCACTCTCCTTTTCTATTTTATAATGATCATAAGTTTTATACTAAGCGGATCACTTATAACATTTTATCATATTTATTTATTTAATGCAATGATTTTATCTTGATTTTCCTTTAGTTTCTTCTAAATCATATATATCTTCATTTATATAAACCATTTTAGCTTTTATTTCGTTTTCTAATATATTTATTTTTCTTAATAATAATGTTATGTATTTATCATCTAGATATTTATTATATTTATATTCTACAATGGATTTATAACGAGCTAAATCATTTAAAGCCTCTCTCAAATCAGTAGGATCTGTATCATCATCATTTTCCATTAGCGATATAATATAATTTAAATATAAATCTAATTTTTTCTTTATTTTTTTCTTTAATAATTTTTCAATAAAACTTGGTTTTATAATTATCAAAGAATTTACTTTTATTCCACCATAATTTATATTATTACGAGGTTTAAACTTAAAACCATCTATTTTTGTATAATCGATATATACTTTATCTCCATTATATTGTTCTTTTATTATATTATAATGTTTTTCCATATTAATCATCCTCTTCTAATAAATCAGGGCGTCTTTCTTTGGTTTTTTTTAAACTTTGTTCATATCGCCATTTTTTGATATTTTCATGATGTCCAGAAAGAAGAACACTTGGAACTTCCATACCTTTAAAATTTTTAGGCTTTGTATACACTGGATAATCTAACAGGTTATTATTAAAAGAATCATTTAAATGAGAATCTTCATCAATAACACCATCTACGAGTCTTATAATACTATCGATTACTACCATACTTGGTATTTCTCCACCAGTTAAAACATAATCACCTATACTAAGCTCGATATCAACTATACTTCTTATTCTTTCATCAAATCCTTCGTAGTGTCCACATATTATTATTATGTGTTTAAAGTTTTTATATTGATAAGCTAATTTTTGATTATACTTTTTTCCTTGTGGTGTCATCAATATTACAGTAGAATCATCTGTTCTTAAATCATCTATTGCATTAAATATTGGTCCAGGCATTAAAACCATTCCTGCCCCACCACCATATTGATAATCATCTACTTTTTTATTTTTATCAGTTGAATATTTTCTAAAATCAATTATATTAATTTCTATATCATTTAATTCTATAGCTCTTTTAATAATTGATTCATTGATAAAACCATCAAACATTTTAGGAAAAAGTGTTAAAACATCAATCTTCATTTATTAAACCTTCTATTTCTTTTATATATATTTTATGATTATCTAAATCTATTTTTTCAATAAATTCATCAACATAAGGAACTAAATTTTCTTGATTTTCATTTTTTATTATTAAAATATTCTGTAATTTATTATGCATTATATCAGTTACTACACCAATATATTTATCAGTATAAGCATCAAGACCTATTATATCTTCATCAAAATAACCATCTATTTTTATATCTTGTTTATTTATATATACCTTTTCACCTTTTAAATTAATCACAGTATTTATATCGTTGAAGCCTATAAATTTAACCATATCGAATATTTTATGGAAACGATATGTTTCAATTATATACTCTTGTTTATTTTCACCAATATACAATTTAAAATTTTTTTTAAATATTTGGTTTTTATATTCAAAATCAGATAATATTCTAACTTCTCCTTTGATACCATGAGTATTAACTATTTTTCCAATATATATATAATTCAAGATATCACCTACTTATCTAATTCATATAAAATAACACTTGTTGCTACTGCTACATTTAAACTTTCACATTGTGAATTCATATCAATATATATAAACTCATCACAGAATTCCATGATATCTTCACTTATACCATTTCCTTCATTGCCCATTATTATAGCAAATTTTTCAGATTTTTCAAGAGTTTTCAAACTTTTTCCATGTGTTACTCTTGTACCCATTATTTTATAATTATTTTCCTTTAAATTTGGAATAATATCTAATATATCTTTTTTTATAATATTTATATGAAAGATTAACCCTTGTGTAGCTCTTATAACTTTAGGATTGTATAAATCAACCGTATTATTTCCAAGTACAATTGTATCAATATTAAAGGCAACAGCACTTCTAATAATTGTTCCCAAGTTACCAGGATCTTGTATTCCATCCAACATTAAAATTCTATTACCTAATTCTTCTTTTTCCTTTATTTTTTCACATACAGCCATAATATTAGAAGGACTTTCTAATTCACTTAAATAATTAATTATATCATTTGTTACATATATTGTTTCACAATTAATTGGAAATATTTCATTCTGTTCTAAGATTAATTCTTTTAAATAGTTACTTTTTATTGCTTCTAAAACTAAATGTTTGCCATCTATTAAAAAGAGATTTTCTTTATCACGATATTTTTTTTGTCTTAATTTTTTTATTTCTTTTATTTTTTTATTTTCTATAGAAGTATAAAGCATAGCTATCACCAATTATTATTTTATCATTTTTGAATAAATTAGTCTAGATATCATTCTTAACTAAAAAAGAGTTTTTAACTCTCATTTTTATCAATAATTACTTCATAATCAAGTTTTTTATCATTTTTTGTAATAACAATTTTAGTATTTGGACTGATTAATTCTCCTGTTTTATTATTTTTTATTTCATCATTAATATATCCACCATCTTGAAGTGTTTGTAAAGTTATAATTAATTTTTTATAATCGTCTAATACATTTCCTTTTTCTACATCATCAATAGTCATCTCTAAGGTAGAATCAGTATCATTTGGTAAAATACCTAAATTATCACTTCCCCATACTTTAGCTGCTATTTCTATCTGTTTTATCTGAGTTTCATATATCTTATTTTTATTTTCTTTTAATACATTTGATATAGTTGGTATTGTTATAAGTGCTATTACAGCAAGTATTGTTATAGTAGCTAGAAGTTCAACCAATGTAAATCCTCTATTTCTCATATTATCACCTATATATATTGTAACAAATAATATATATTTTATCAATCAAAAAAATGTCAAATTGACATTATTTTGATTTTACTATATATATTGATTTGTTTTTAAATTCTAATTTATTGATTAATTTATTAAAATCTTCAAAATTTAAATTTTTATAATGTTTATATATATCTGGGTTAAACTTTTTATTATCGATTAAATCATTCATTACTAAAGAGTTTAATCTATATATATTATCACTCATATAAATACAAGAACTAATTGCTGTTTTTTTCTTACGATTAAATTCATTTTCTTCAAAATTTAAATCTTTTATCTCATTATCAATTTTCTCAATTAATTCATCTTCAAAATTAGTTTCAGCTTCTAATACAAGTAAAACATGGGTATTTGTTTTAACTATAGAAAAGCCAATATCATCGGTTACTATTTTATCTTCTTTTAGTTTTTCTAAAAATAATGATGTGGGTCCTATCTTCATATCAACAAATATTCCAATATAATTA
The DNA here is from genome assembly GCA_947631525.1 of uncultured Bacilli bacterium. Taxonomy (GTDB): domain Bacteria; phylum Bacillota_I; class Bacilli_A; order RF39; family UBA660; genus OMSK01. Next base: position 6,514 of record CANRLQ010000040.1, read on the forward strand.
ACAATTGTTTTTATATCTAAATCAATATCTTTAATATTAAATTTATAAGACATTAACACTTTTGGTATAGTTACATTTCCTATAATTACTTCTTTTTCTTTATAAACATTATCAGGTTCATCATATTGTTTAATAACTATATCATTAACTTTTTCATAATTTTTTTTCTTTTGATTTTTTTTAATTATTTCAATTGTTTTTTTAGGTTCAACATTACCTGTTATGACAACAAACATATTTGAAGGATGATAAAAAGTATTATAACAATTATATAAATCTTCTTTTGTTATTTTATATATACTATCTATAGTTCCTGCTATTGGAATTCTAATAGGATCATTAACAAAAGAATTGAACAGTATATTTTCATAAGCTGTTTGAATTGGATCATCTTTATACATTTTTATTTCTTGTTCAATTATTCCTTTTTCTTTTAATACATTCTCATCAGTAAAATAAGGTTCCTGAACAAAATCAAGTAAAAAATTAAGATTTTCTTCAAAATTATTTTGACCTGTAAATAAATAGGTTGTTTTATATTGAGATGTATTAGCATTGCAATCAGTACCAGAATTTGAATAAAAGGTAAATGGATCTATCTGATCTTTTTGTTCAAATAATTTATGTTCTAAAAAATGTGCTATTCCATCTGGTACTTTAATCATTTGATTAGTATTTATTAATTTAAATTCATTTTGTCTTGACCCGTAATCAGTTGAAAAAGTAGCATAAATATTATTAGCATCACTTTTAGGTATAACAAATATTTTTAAACCATTTTCTAATGTTTCTTCATAAACATCTAAATCTAATTTATAAAGAGGTGTCTTCTTCATTTTCATTACCTCCTTCAACTAAGAATATAGTATTTATTTTTACTTTTTTAGCTAAATCTATAATATCTTGTTTCGTAACTTTTTTTATTTGTTCCATTCTTTCTTCAAGTAAATCTGTATTCAAATATTCATGAGAAATATAATTATTTATAATAGCAATTGGTGAATCATTTATTTCTTTACAACTATTTATATATGTAATAATACCTTTTTTAACATCTTCTTCACTAAAATTTCCATCTGCCATACTTTCTATTTGTTCTTTTATTAATTCAATAGCTTTTTCATAATCCTTATTATTAATACCAGCATTTATGGTAATTATCCCATATAAAGGATGTGGTGATGAGCCGATTGAATAACATAATGATTCTTTTTCTCTAACATTTTTAAATAATTTAGAATCTCCACTTCCCCCTAAAATATAAGTATACATATTCATAACATATTTCTTTTCAAAATCAGTTACATCTGTTATACTGAGACCCATTGCAATATTACTCTGCATTATATCTAATTTTTCTTTTAATTCTTGTTCACTATTTCTATTATTTTCTATAACATAGTGACTTAAATTATCTTTAATTCTTATTGTTTTTGGAATATATTCATCTAATATTTCTTCTATTTGTTTTACATCAATATTCCCAATAACAAAAATATCAATAATATCATTTTCAACCACTGATTTATAATATTCATACAAATTTTCTCTTGTTATTTTGTCTAAATCTTCTAAATATCCACAACTTCTATATGATACACATCCCGTTCATATCCACCAATGGATATGTTGGTGTCAATCCTGTTTCTGTCCTCAACGACACCCTCCGATACAGCGACCAGATGCAGGTGTTCTCGCGGGAGCTGCTGGAAC
>CANRLQ010000041.1 GCA_947631525.1 uncultured Bacilli bacterium
AAAAAAAATAAAAAAAGAAAAACAATTGTTAGAAAAATTTAATATAAAAGTAAATGAAGAAAATAAACTTTTAGATAAAACAAAAATAGAATATGGGATAAGTGCTGAAAACACATATGTATTTAATCCTCTAAAATATTTAATTGAATTAAATAAAATACTTGATAAAAAAATTCAAAAATATGAAAATACTGAAATATTATCTATAAGAAAAGAAAAAAATTATTATATTTGTAATACAAAAAATAATACTATAAAAACAAAAAAAGTAGTTTTAGCTCTACATTATCCATATTTTTTAATACCATATTTTTTCCCAATAAAAGCATCATTAGAAAAATCCTATATCACAGCTTATAAAATAGATAAAAATTATAAATTTAGTGCTATAACATCATCAAAACCTACAGAATCAATAAGATATTATAAAGATAAAAAAATATATTTAACTAATTCTCATAATATAGCTTATAAAAATAATGATAAAAAAAATTTCAAAAGTTTTTTAAAAATAAAACCATCTTATATATGGTCAAATAAAGATATACTAACAATTGATTCTATTCCATATATAGGTTTAATAAAAGACAATCTTTTTTTGGCAACTGGTTATAATACATGGGGAATGACAAATGCTACTATAGCAGGAAAAGTAATAGCTGATTTAATAATCAGAAAAGATAGTGAATATAAACAATTATTTGATCCAAATCGTAATGCTTTTATTTCTAAACTAATAAATTATCCTATAAATATTTCTAGTAATATAAAATCATTTGTAGGAAGTAAAATAAATAAAAATAAAAGTTGGTATACTAATGTTCAATTCAAAAATATAAATGGTAAAAATGTTGGAATATATATTGATGAAAATAAAAAGCAACATATTGTTTATAATAAATGTCCACATATGAAATGTAGTTTAATATTTAATGAAGTAGAAAAAACTTGGGATTGTCCATGTCATGGTTCAAGGTTTGATATAGATGGAAAATGTATTGAAGGACCTAGTAATTATAATATAACTTATAAAAAATAAGAATATTTTTGTCGAAAATATTTACACCCAAAAAATAGTGTTATATAATTTAAAAATCACTATAAAATTATATAAGAAGGTGAATATATGTATAGACTAAAAACTGAAAATGAAGAAGAATTACAAATGTTAATGTTAAAATATGAATTTACATTAAAAACCTTAATTACTCAAATAGATTTATTGATAAAAGAATATGAATTTAATAATAAGTATAATCCTGTAGAACATGTAAAATCACGAATAAAAAAACATGAAAGCGCATTAAAAAAATTAGAAGAAAAAGGATATGAATTAACGGTTGATAATTTAGTTAAACATGTTCATGATATGGTTGGTGTAAGAATTGTTTGTTCGTTTTTATCAGATGTTTATACGATTGTAAATATAATTGAAAATTCTAAAGAATTAAAAATAAAAGGGGAAAAAGACTACATTTCAAATCCTAAAGATAGCGGATATACTAGTTATCACATAAATGTTTTAGTTCCAATTTATTTAAATGGGAAAGTTGAAGAAGTAGAAGCTGAAATTCAATTAAGAACAATTGCTATGGATTTTTGGGCAAGTTTAGATCATAAAATACAATATAAATTTCCTAAAGAAATACCAAATGAAGAAAAAAAAGAAATGTATAATTGTGCTTTAGATATAAAAAACTTAGATTATAAAATGTTAGGACTTAATTATATCGTTAATAAGTATAACGAAGAAATATAAGTTCTTTTTTTATTTTGATATAAATGTTATAATTAAATAGGTGATACCTATGTTAAATAATAAAACTTTATTAATAACAACACATAATATAAAACAAAACATTTTATTAAAAAGAAAACAATTAACAAATATAAAAATAATGTCTTTAGAAGAATTAATTAGTAAATTAACATTTACATATAATAATGAAGCTATCTATTATTTAATTGAAAAATATAAATTTAAATACGAAGTAGCACGGATATACTTAGATAATTTAAAATATATTGAAAATAAAAAATATTTCAATAATAAACTAGATTTTTTAGTTAATTTAAAACATGAATTAGAAGATAATAATTTATTAATAAAAGATGAAATATTTAAACAATACATAAGAGATAAAAAAATAATTATCTATGGATATGAATATATTAATAACTATCAAAAAAAAATATTAAAAGATTATAATTATGAAATAAAACAAGAAGAAAAAGAAAAAAATAAAACCGATATTTATGAATTTCAAACTATTGAGAATGAAATTGTTTTTGTAGCAACCAAAATAATAGAACTAATAAATAATGGTATAGATATAAATAAAATAAAAATAATAAATTTAAATAAAAGTTACTATAATACAGTAAAAAAAATATTTAAATTTTATAACATACCAATTAAATTAAATAAAAAAACATCTATATATGAAACAAATATAGGTCAATATTTTATTGAAAATATTGACAATAATGTAGAACAATTATTAGAAAATATAAAAGAAAAATATGATTTAAATAATGAGAAGAATTTAGAAATATACAATAAAATAATTGAAATATGTAATAATTATAATTGGAATAAAAATATTAAAGTAATTAAAGAAATGATTACATATGATTTAAGAAATAATTATTTAAAACAACAAGAATTAAAAAATAAAATAGAATGTATTGATATAAAAGATAGTTTTGTAAATGATGAGTATATATTCTTAATTAATTTTAACAATGAAAGTATCCCAAAAACATATAAAGATGAAGATTACATAAATGATAAATTAAAACAACAATTAAATATTGAAACATCTTGTGAGCTTAACAAGATAGAAAGAAAAATAATAAAAGAAAAAATTGAACAAATAAAAAACTTAATTATAACCTATAGATTAAAAGATAATAATGGTGAATATACAATTTCTAATTTAAATGAAGAATTAAATTATAATATAATAAAAAATAATAAAAATAATTTCAAATACTCAAATATATATAATAAAGTTTATTTAGCTTCTTCATTAGATAATTATTTAAAATATGGAAAATTAGATGATAATACACCACTATTATTTAGTAATTATAAAAATATTGAATATCAAAAATATGATAATAAATTTAGTGGAATAGATAAAAATAAATTAATAAATTATTTAGATAATAAATTACTTTTATCATATTCAAGTTTAGATAATTATAATAGATGTGGTTTTAGATACTATTTAAATAATATTTTAAAAATAAATGTTTATGAAGAAACATTTATGACTATTATAGGTAATATATTTCATGATGTATTATCCAAAATGACAAATCCAAATTTTGATTTAGACGATGAATATAATAATTATATAAAGAATATGAATAAAGATTTTACTAAAAAAGAAACTTATTTTTTAGATAAATTAAAAGAAGAATTAAGATTTGTTGTTGAAACAATTCAACAACAACAACAATACATATCTTTAGATAAAGCCTTATTTGAAGAAAAAATATACATAAATAAAGATAAAAATATAAAAATAACTTTTATGGGTATAATTGATAAATTATTATATAAAGAATTTCCAGATAAAACATTAGTTGCTATTATTGATTATAAAACAGGTAATCCTAATTTAGATTTAACTAAAACAATATATGGTATTGATATACAACTACCAATATATATTTATTTATCTAAAAACACCAATAAATTTAAAAATGTTGAGATATTAGGTTTTTATCTTCAAAAAATACTTGATAATCAAGTTGTTTTAGATTACAAAAATGATTATGAAAAAATAAAAAGAGATAAACTAAAATTACAAGGATATAGTAATTCTAATGAAGATATACTTAAATATTTTGATAAAAATTATGTAGATAGTGAAATTGTAAAATCACTTAAAATAAGTTCCAAAGGATTTTATAGTTATTCAAAAATATTAACGAGCAAACAAATAGATACATTAGAAAAAATAGTTGATAAAAAAATAAATGAAGCAATTGATAATATATTAGATTCTAATTTCAAAATAAATCCTAAAAAAATAGGAAATGATAATATTGGATGTGCATATTGTAATTTTAAAGATATATGTTATATGAAAGAAGAAGATTTAATATATTTAAAGGAATATAAAAATTTAGATTTTTTAAATAACTAGTTGAAAAAAGACTAGTTTTTTTTGTAAAATATAGTTAGGTGATATAATGGCAAATTGGACAGAAGAACAATTACAAGCAATAAATACAGATAATAGTAATATTATAGTAAGTGCTGGAGCAGGTAGTGGCAAAACAGCAGTTTTATCCCAACGCGTTATTAGAAAACTAAAACAAGGTACACATATAAATGAATTATTAATACTAACATTTACTAATCAAGCAGCTAATGAAATGAAAAATAGAATTAGAAAAGAAATAAAAAAAGAAAATTTAAAAGAAGAATTAGATTTAATAGATTCAGCATATATAACAACATTTGATAGTTTTGCTCTTTCAATTGTAAGAAAATATCACTATGTATTAAATTTGCCTAAAGATATAAATATAATTGATAGTACTATTATTGAAATAAAGAAAAAAGAAATAATGGATCAAATATTTGAAAAATATTATGAAAGTAATAATCAAAAATTTTTAAATATCATTAATGATTTTTGTATTAAAGATGATAAAAATATAAAAAAATCTATTATGGATATTTCTAAAAATTTAGATTTACTACCTAATAAAAAAGATATTTTAGATAGTTATATTACCACTAACTTTAACGAAGAAAAAATAAAAAAAGATATCGAGAAATATATATTATTTATACAACAAAGAATAAACGATATTAAAAAATATTTACTTGATTTAAAAGCATATTGCGATGTAGACTATTATGATAGATTGGTAAATAGTTTAGATTTATTAATTCAAAGTGAAACATATGATGAAATAAAACAAAATATATCTATAAATATACCTAAAATACCTAGAGGTAGTACTAATGAATTAAAAAAATTAAAAAATGATATCTCAACTAAAATTGATGAAATTAAGTCTTTAGTAAAATATCAAAATGAAGATGATATAAAAGATACGATTATGTCAACTAAAAATACAGTTCAAATAATTATTGAAATAATAAAACAATATGATAGTGAAATAGAAAAATATAAACTTGCTAATAACTCATTTGAATTTTTAGATATAACATTATTATTAATAAAATTAATAAAAAACAATGAAGATATTCAAAAAGAAATAAGAAGTAGTTTTAAAGAAATAATGGTAGATGAATATCAAGATACAAGCGATGTTCAAGAAGAATTCATAAACTTAATTCAAAATAATAATGTATATATGGTAGGAGATATAAAGCAATCTATTTATCGTTTTAGAAATGCTAATCCATATATATTTAAAAATAAATATGATAATTATAGTTTAAAGAAAAACGGTATAAAAATTGATTTAAATAAAAATTTTAGGTCTAGAAAAGAAGTATTAGATAATATAAATAAAATATTTAATGATGTCATGGATGACAATATAGGTGGAGCTGATTATAGACAAAATCATCAGATGATATTTGGTAATAAAGATTATGATTTAATAGGAAAAACTAATCAAAATAATGATATGGAAATATATTCATATAAATATGACAAGGATAATCTTTTTTCTAAAGAAGAAATTGAAGCTTTTATTATAGCTAATGATATAAAAAATAAGATAGATAGCAATTATCAAATATATGATAAGGATAATAAAGTAATTAGAAATATAAATTATAGTGATTTTGTTATTTTAATCGACAGAACATCTTCTTTTGAAATTTATAAAAAAATATTTGAATATATGCATATACCTATAAGTATGTTAAAAGATTATAAATTAAATGATGGTACTGATATAAATTTAATAAAGAATATCATCGGTATTATTATAAAAGTAAAGCAAAATTTATATGATACAGAATTTAAATATTATTTTATAAGTATTATGAGAAGTTTTTTATATAATGAAAAAGATGATGTTATTTTTGATTATTTTATAAATAATAATTATAAAGAAAGTGATTTAGTAAAAAGAGTCTTAAAAATAATAGAAAATATTGACATTATGTCAAATTTAAATATTATTGAAACAATTATAGATGAATTTAATTTTTATGAAAACATTATAAAAACAAATAATATTGATGAAAAAATATCAAAAATAGATATTATAAAAGAAATGTTTGAATCTCTTTCTAATTTAGGATACAACATTTATGATTTAAAGGAATATTTAGAAAAAATCATTGAAGAAAATTATGATAAAAAATATAATATTGATTTAAGTGAAAATAACAGTGTTACAATAATGACAATTCATAAATCAAAAGGATTAGAATATCATATTTGTTATTATGCAGGTCTTTATAAAAATTTCAATATAAGTGATTTAAAAGAAAGGTTTTTATATGATAATAGTTTAGGAATAATTGTTCCATATTTTAAAAACGGTATAGGTGAAACAATCTATAAAGAAATGCTAAAAGACAAATATATAAAGGAAGAAATAAGTGAAAAGATTAGATTATTTTATGTAGCTTTAACTAGAGCAAAAGAAAAAATGATATTACTGAATGTTCAAGAAGAAAAAGATAATTATAATATGGATAAATTAAAATATCGATCATTTAAAGATATTTTAGATTCAATAAATAGTAATATAGAAAAATATTATATAAATATAAATGATGTAAATTTAACAAAGGATTATTTAATTAAACAAAATGTTGATTTAAATAATATTATACCTACTTCTAATCAAATATTAGAAGTTAAAGAATTAAAATTAGAAAATGAAATATTAAAAAATAAAAAATTTTCAAAACAATTATCTAAATTAATGAGTAGTGATGAAAAAGAAAATATAGAATTTGGTAAAAAAATGCATTATTTATTAGAAATGTTAGATTTAAAACAACCAAATTTGGATTTAATAGAAAATTCATATGAAAAAAGTTTAATTCAAAAATTTTTAAAACAAAAAATATTTCAAAATATTAAAAATTGTAATATTTATAAAGAATATGAATTTATGTATCAAGAAAATAATATATTTTATAATGGTGTAATTGATCTTATGATAGAACATGAAAATTATATAGATATAATTGATTATAAATTAAAAAATATAAAAGATTCAAATTATATAAAACAATTAACAGGTTATAAAAAATATATTGCAAAAATATCAAATAAAAAGGTAAATATTTATCTATATTCTATTTTAGATGGAAAAATAGAAAATATAGAGGAAAATAATGTAATTTATGAAACAATTTGATATAATTAAATTGAGGTAGATGTGAAATGAAAAAGTATGATGTTGTAATAGTTGGGGCAGGTCCTGCAGGACTTTTCTGTGCTTATGAGTTAATTGAAAAAAATCCTAAATTAAAGGTAGTAATTTTAGAAAAAGGTAAAAAGATAGAAAATAGAGTTTGTCCAATGAATAAGTTAAAAACTTCATGTAAAAACTGTAATCCTTGTAATATACTATCAGGGTATGGTGGAGCAGGAACATTTTCAGATGGGAAGCTTAACTTTATTCCTAAATTAGGTAAATCTGATTTATTTAAATATATGGGTGAACAAGAAGCATATGATTTAATTGATGAAACAGAAAAAATTTTTACTAAATTTAAAATGGATGCAGAAGTATTTCCAAGTAATATGGAACAAGCAAATGAGATAAAGAAAAAAGTAGCTCTTGCAGGGCAAAGATTACTTTTAATAAAACAAAAACATTTAGGTAGTGATAAACTTCCTGGATATATATTAAATTTTTCAAAATATTTAGAAAAAAAGGGAGTTGAAATAAGAGAAAATACCGATGTTATTGATATAGAAAGTAAAGAAAAGGATGAACATATAATAACATATAAAAATTTAAATAATGAAGAACAGATTGAATCTAGAAAAGTAGTTGTAGCTCCAGGTAGAACAGGAGCTAAATGGGTTCAAGCTTTAGCTGATAAATATAAAATACCTTATCTATCACAAAGTATTGAAATTGGAGTTAGAGTTGAAGTTAGAAAAGAGATTATGGAAAGCATATGTAATGTTATATATGATCCAACTATTTTTATAAAAACAAAAACATATAATGATGAAATTAGA